>NZ_CATKPT010000026.1:0-60925 GCF_949768125.1 Pseudomonas sp. IT-P253
TAACCTGCATGAAAATGCATGAATTGGAAATAACTCTTGAGTACAACGCACAGGGCCTGAAAACCGACCGTCGTTTTGGCCTTCCAAGACACCCCTTATAGGAAATCGCACTAAAGCGATCCTGTAGTTTTTGGTATGGTGCAGCTCGTTTTTTTATGGACTGATTTCAGGCTGACGGATCGGCGCCCCCTTTTTTAGTCATAGAGCTGCTGCAGAAATGCCTGAACCAATACCGATCAAGGACCACGAGAATGAGAAGCGCCTGGTCAACAAGCGACTAATAGCCTGCGCCTTGTTCGTCGTTGCGATTTCCTGCGCGCTGGTGGTGCGCATGTATGTGCTGCAAGTGATGGAGTTTGACTACCACTCCACAATCTCCGAAAACAATCGCGTCCATGTCCTGCCGATCACCCCCACCCGAGGGCTGATCTATGACCGCAACGGCGTGGTTCTGGCGGATAACCGCCCCAGCTTCAACCTGACCATCACCCGCGAACGCGCGACCAATGTCAAAGAAGAGCTGGATGAGGTAGTCAATCTCCTGCACTTGCCGGCTGACGACCGCACCCTGTTCGACAAGGCGATGAAGCAGGCGCGGCATCCGTTCGTACCGGTCACCTTGTTCTATGAGCTCACCGAAGAGCAAATCGCGGTACTGGCAGTCAATGAGTTCCGTCTACCGGGAATCGATGTTGAACCACAATTTGTCCGCCATTACCCGTTGGGTGCGCATTTCGCGCATTCGATCGGCTACGTCGGACGTATCAACGAGAAAGAATCCAAAGCCCTCGATACGGTGGAATACCGTGGCACCCAATCCATTGGCAAGACTGGTATCGAAAAATTTTACGAGGCTCAGTTGCATGGCCAGGTTGGGTACGAAGAAGTAGAGACCAATGCCCAGGGACGTGTGCTGCGAGTGCTCAAGCACACCGATCCTATTCCCGGCAAAAACATCGTGCTTAGCCTCGACGTCAAGCTTCAAGAGGCCGCCGAAGATGCTCTGGGTGATCGACGTGGTTCTGTGGTCGCCCTCGACCCGTCGACCGGCGAAGTACTGGCCATGGTCAGTAAACCCAGCTTCGACCCGAACCTGTTCGTCACCGGCATCAGCTTCAAGGAGTACGCAGCGCTGCACGACTCCATCGACCGGCCGCTGTTCAACCGCGTGCTGCGTGGCCTCTATGCACCGGGTTCGACCATCAAGCCGGAGGTGGCCATTGCTGGCCTGGACGCTGGCGTGGTCACCCCGCAGACCCGCGTCTTCGATCCAGGTTATTTCCAACTCCCGGACTACGATCACAAATATCGAAACTGGAACCACAGCGGCGACGGTTGGGTAGATATGGACGCGGCGATCATGCGTTCCAATGACACCTACTTCTACGACCTCGCCCACAAGTTGGGTATTGATCGCTTGCACGATTACATGGCGATGTTCGGCCTCGGCGAGAAGGTCTCGCTGGACATGTTTGAAGAGGCTGCCGGTTTGATGCCTTCCCAGGCCTGGAAGCGCGCCACCCACCGTCAGGCATGGTTCCCCGGCGAGACGGTGATCCTTGGCATCGGCCAGGGTTATATGCAGGTCACACCGCTGCAACTGGCCCAGGCCACGGCGCTGATCGCCAACAAGGGGGTGTGGAACCGACCGCACCTGGCCAAAACCGTGGACGGCGTTGCGCCCGTGGATGAGCACCCGATGCCGAACATCCTGCTCAAGAATCCGCATGACTGGGATCAGGTCAACCACGGTATGCAGATGGTGATGCATGACGCTCGCGGGATCGCCCGGGCGGCGGCGATTGGGGCTCAATACCGTATCGCCGGCAAGAGTGGTACCGCGCAAGTGGTGGCAATCAAGCAGGGTGAGCGCTACAACCGGGCGAAAACCCTGGAACGTAACCGTGATAACGCTTTGTTCGTCGGGTTTGCCCCGGCTGAGCACCCGAAGATCGTCATCTCGGTGATGATTGAAAACGGCGAGGCCGGCGGTCGCGTTGCCGGTCCCGTGGTGCGGCAAATCATGGACGCCTGGTTACTTGATCAGGACGGTCACCTGAAGCCCCAATACGCCACGCCGAGTAAACCGCCTGGCGATCCTCACGTTTAAGTGATCAAGGCTTCACAGCACAGGCTCACGAATACTGAGCAGGTGCTGGAAGCTTTCGAGGAACACGGTTTCGGCCTTGCCCATTTTCTGCTCGCGATTCCACATCAGGTGGATATCGAAATCCACGACCCCATCCTCAGACGTGCGCCAGGGCACCGATGTTTTGCTCAATGCCGTGTTGTCCCGCGCCCTGTAGGAGCAGCCAGTCGACGCTCGGAAGGCGGAGTGTCAGCCGACGCAAATGTTGTTTGACATACCGCATTCGCGAGCAGGCTCGCTTGTACAGTTGATCGAGTGAGCTCGACACCAGCCACTGTGAGAGTGAGCCTGCTCGCGAAGAACGATAACGCGGTGCAACGGATGAACACAAACGCCGTAAGGCACTTGCCATTGCCCTTACGTTAACGTAAAGATTGCGGCAGGGCGCTGAACTTAAAAAAGCGCAGGGCGGACCGATGCGGAGCGCTTGATGACACTAATAAAAACAACTCCACCCCAACAGCACCGTGAAGCCCGGCTGGCTCGAGAAAAACTCCATCTCGAGGGCGAAGTCCCTGATGGCGTATTGCGGGCGGAAATCGATGCGTCGTGGCGGCGCAGCCTCAGCCATGGCGTGCATTTCAACGGCAAGTTCGAGCTGGCGCTGGAATCAAGTGCCAGCCTCGATGTGCTGCTGGCGAGCAATCGACTGCTGATCGACGCCGCGATGCCGGCCATCGATTATCTGGCCACGCGCCAAGGCAAGGAAGGGCTGATCATCCTGGCCAACTCCGACGCGACCATCCTCGCCGTCGAAGGCCGTGCCGATCGCCTCAAGGGCAGCGGCCTGCAAGACATCACCCTCGGCGCCTGCTGGAGCGAAGCGGCTCGCGGCACCAATGCCCTCGGCACCGCGCTGGTCGAAGCGCGGCCAACGATGATCGATTGTGGTGAACATTATCTCGATCGCCTGACTGATTTTTCCTGCACCTCGGTGCCCATTCATTGCCCGCAGGGCGACATCCTCGGCGTGCTCGACCTGACTCGCGAAGGTCCACTGGGCCGTGTCCACGACAGCACCGCATTGCTGGCGATGGCCGTCAGCCAGATTGAAAGCCGAGTGTTCAACGCCAGTTTTCCGGACCAGATCGTCCTGGCGTTCCACAGCCGTCGCCAATACCTCGAATCGCCATGGCAAGGCCTGTTGGCCGTGAGCCTGGGCGGGCAGATCCTCGCGGTCAGCGCCCAGGCCTGCCAGTTGCTTCACGCCGAGCGTTCGGCGTTGATCGGTCGACGCTGCGAAGAGTTTCTCGGGGTCGATGGCCTGCAATTGTTGGCGCGTCTGCATCAGGACGGTGTCGGCAGCCTGCAAACCGCCAAAGGGGAATTTTTCTACAAAACCCTGCGTGCACCGCAACGATCGATCAACGTCAGCAGCCCTGCGCGCAGCACGGCCAAAACCGCTAAACCACACCCCGATCTGGAAACCCTCGCGGGCAGCAATGTCCGTTATGCCCGTGCCTTGCGCATGGCCCGGCAGGGGCTGGCCAATGAGCTGCCGGTGTTGCTGCTCGGTGAGACCGGCACGGGTAAGGAAGTCATCGCCCGCGCCCTGCACATGGCCGGCACCCGCTGCGACAAACCCTTCGTTGCAGTGAATTGCGCGGCGATCCCTGAAGGTCTGATCGAGTCCGAACTGTTTGGCTATCGCGAAGGCGCCTTCACCGGCTCCCGTCGCGGCGGGATGATTGGGCGCCTGCAACAGGCCCACGGCGGCACCTTGTTCCTCGATGAAATCGGCGACATGCCGCTGGCCTTGCAGGCCCGTTTGTTGCGGGTGCTTCAGGATCGTAAGGTCGCGCCGCTGGGCGCTGGCGAGGAGCAAGACATCGACGTCGCATTGATCTGCGCCACTCACCGTGACCTCAAGCGCCTGGTGGAAGAAAAGCATTTCCGCGAGGACCTGTTTTACCGGGTCAACGGCATCAGCGTGATGCTCCCGGCCCTGCGAGAACGCGAGGATTTCAGTGCTCTGGTCGGCCGTCTGCTGAGCAAACTCGACGCGCCGACGGTGGTCCTGCAAGACGATTTGAACCGCTTGCTCGCCGGTTATCACTGGCCGGGCAACATCCGCCAACTGGAAATGGTGCTGCGGACCGCACTGGCGATGCGCGAGACGGGTGAAACCGTGCTCACCCTCGACCACTTGCCTGACAGCATGCTCGACGAATTGACCGCCAGTGAACGTCCCCAGTCGGGCAGCATTCGCGAAAACGAGCTTGAGCTGATTCGCCAGTCCCTGGACAGCCATCAGGGCAACGTCTCCGCCGCCGCCGACGCCTTGGGCATCAGTCGCGCGACCCTGTATCGCAAGCTCAAACAGTTGCGTTCGTGATGCAGCGCTTGATCGTTCGGCTGATCGATAGCCAGCACCCCGAAGCCCTGCAGGCGGCGTTGCGTTGGCTCTACAGCTTTGTGCGGCCCCATCGCCTGGCGATTGCCGGGTTGCTGGGGTTGTCGGTCTGCGCGTCGTTGCTGGTGCTGGTGCAACCGTGGTTGACCAAGTTGTTGATCGACGATGGGCTACTGGCGCGCAACTTTCCGAAGCTGGTACTGATGGCCGGGCTGATGATTATTGCCGGGTTGCTCGGTACCGGGTTGTCGGGGATCACTCGTTACCTGCATACGCGGCTTTCCGGGCGAATTCTGTTTGCCCTGCGCGACGACCTCTACCGGCATTTGCAGACGTTGTCGCCGAGCTTCTATGGTCAGCGCCGGATCGGTGACCTGATGTCGCGCCTCGATGGCGACGTTGCGGAGATCCAGCGCTTTGCCGTGGATTCGCTGTTCTCGGCAGTATCAAGCGTGATCGGGCTGGTCTGCGCGGTGGCCATGTTACTGACCCTGTCGTGGAAGCTCTCGCTGCTGGCGCTGGTGCTGATTCCCCTCGATGTGCTCTGGCTGCGCTGGATGCGGCGTAAGGTCGAGCGCGATGTGCGGCAGTTGCGCGAGCGTTCGGCAGACATGTCTTCGTTCATGGTCGAGACGCTGCCGGTGATGAAATTCATTCAGTCCGCCGGTCAGCAACAACGTGAATCGCGGCGGCTGGAGTCATTGGGGCAGGGCTACATGAGCCAGTTGTTGCGCCTGCAAGTCACCGAGTTTTTCACCCAGGCTGTGCCCGGTACGCTGACCTCGTTGTCCCGGGCCTGCGCCTTCTTGATCGGTGGTTATTGGGTGGTGCAAGGGACTTGGCAACTGGGTGCGTTGATCGCGTTTTCCACCTATTTGGGCATGGCGATCGGGCCGGTTCAGAGCCTGCTCGGCCTCTATGTCGCGATTCAACGGATGACCGTCAGCCTCGGGCGCGTGATGGAATTGCGCGGCGAAGCGCCGACCGTTCTCACGCCCGTCACACCGCAGCCGATGCCGACCTCCGGCGACTTGCGTTTTGACGATGTGCACTTCAGTCATCCCGGTCGCCCGACAACGCTGCGCGGCATCGAAGCGCGAATTCCCTACGGCTTTAAAGTCGCCCTCAGCGGCGGCTCCGGGGTCGGTAAATCGACCCTGATCGACCTTCTGCAACGGCACCATGATCCGCAGTCCGGTCGTGTGCTGTTGGGGGAGGTCGACTTGCGTGAACTGGACCTGTTCCAGTTGCGTCGACGGATTGCCGTGGTCAGTCAGGACATCGTTTTGTTCCGCGGCAGCCTCGCCGACAACCTCGCCTACGCGGTGCCGGACGCCAGCCGCGAAGCGATTGCCGAAGTGGCGCGACTGGCGCAACTCGACAGTCTGATCGCGTCCTTGCCTGAAGGCCTCGACAGCCCGTTGGGTGAGCGCGGTCAACAATTGTCCGGCGGGCAAAAACAACGTATTGCCATCGCTCGGGCACTGCTGCAGGACCCCTTGATCCTGGTCCTGGACGAAGCGACCTCGGCGGTGGATGAAGCCACCGAACGCGAAGTGATCGAGGCCATTGACCGTCTGTTTGCCGGGCGCACACGAATTCTCATCAGCCATCGCCCCTCGACCCTGGCCGATGCCGATCTGCGCTTTGAATTGCTTGACGGCGTGCTCACATCGAAAACGGTGCTGCATGAAGCCTGAACTGCGGATTGGCGTGGTGGACAGCGGTCACTCGGCGGCGCAACGGGTGCAGGTCGTGGCCGGGCGGCGGTTTTCGTTGCTGGAAGACGGACTGGCCGAAAACGAGTTACGCGATGATCCATTGGGCCACGGCAGCGCGGTGATCGAGGCGATCGGGCGGCGGGCGCCTTCAGCGGTGTTTTGCGTGGCTCAGGTGTTCGATCAGCGTGGCGTCACCAGCGCGTTGCAGATCGCCACGGCGATTGACTGGCTGGTGGCACAGGACGTGCGGCTGATCAATCTGAGCCTCGGCTTGCGTCAGGATCGCAGCTTATTGCGGGAGGCCTGCGCGGCGGCGGTGGCGCGGGGTGTTTTGCTCTGTGCCTCCAGCCCGGCGCAAGGCGAGGGCGTGTTCCCGGCGAATTACCCACAGGTGCTGCGGGTGACCGGCGATGCCCGTTGCGCCGAGCACGAGTGGTCGTGGCTCAACAGCGCGCAGGCGGATTTCGCAGCGTGTGTGCATGGCACGTATCCGGGGCAGTCCGGCGCCAGTCTGGGGTGTGCCGCGTTGAGCGGGCATATTGCGAGCTTCCTGGTTGAGCAGCCCAATGCAAGTAATGAACAAATCATCGACTGGCTGCGCGAGAACGCCCGTTATCGCGGCCCTGAACGGCGCGTTGGGCGATGATCTTGATTCTGGGCGCAGGGCCTGCAGGCGCGGCGGTTGCCCTGGGTTTGCGGCGACTTGGCTATCCCGTGACGCTGGTCAGCGAGTGGCGCCGGTTTGCCGCGCTGGAGGGCGTTTCTGTCAGGGTGCTGGACGCCTTGCGCGGCGCGGGATTGCACCAAGCGTTGGCCGACGCAGCACTGCCGTCTCAGCGGCAGGTGTCGTGGAACGGCCAACAGCATGCGCAAAATATTGAATTTCTACTGGATCGTCCGAGCTTTGACCGAGGCCTGCGCGAGGATTTGCGCCTGGCTGGCGTTGAGTTGATCGAAGGTCGAGTGCTGAGCGTGCAGACCTCAGCGGCGGGGCATCAGGTCGAGATCGAAGGGCGTGAAGCGCTGCTGGCGGACTTTCTGGTGGAGGCTCGCGGGCGTCAGGCGCCTGCGCTCGGCAAAGGCCGGCGTGGGCCAGAGACGGTGAGCCTGTTGAATCGCTGGCAAGGTGCACCGGGCGACACGGCCAGTGCTGTAGAAAGTCTGGAGGACGGTTGGGCGTGGATGGCGCGTCGGGCCGACGGCCAGTGTTATTGGCAATGGACGGTGGACGTGGCCAGCGCGCAATTGCCGGGCAAGGCGCATTTGCTGGATTACTGTACTCAGCGACGCCAAGGCTCGGGGTTGGCGCGGGCTTTTTTCGGTGTTGAGCCTGAGTTGGATCTACAGCTGCACGCACGCAGCAGCACCGCGATTTTGTGCCCGCAGGTGTGCGGCGATCACTGGATTCGGGTCGGCGATGCGGCGATGGCAGTAGACCCGTTGTCGGGCAACGGGATATTTCAGTCGCTGTCCTCGGCGCTGCAGGCACCGACGGTGATCAACACGTTGTTGCGAAAACCCGAGCGAGCAGCGCTGGCGCAGCGGTTTCATCAGCAGCGAGTGGAGCAGTTGTTTTTACGGTTTGCGCGGATCGGACGGGATTTTTATGCCGACGAGCAGCGTTGGTTGGCGCAGCCGTTCTGGCTCGCGCGGCGACAGTGGCCGGATGCGGAGGTTGCCCATGCCGAGGCGGATTTTGAAGCTCTGAGGATTGAGCGGGCGCCGGTGTTGAAGGATGGTTTTGTGGATGAGGCCGAGGTGGTGGTGACGGCGGATCAGCCTTTGGGGATTTGGCATGTTCAGGGGGTTGAGCTGGCGCCGTTGGTGCGGCGGTTAAGCCGTGAGCCGGCGGATCAGGTGTTGGCGGGGTTGACGGTGGAGCAGGGGCGGATGGTTCGCAGTTGGTTGCTAAGTCAGGGGTTCAAGCCCTGATAGTTGGATTGGCTGGGCCGGCGCCATCGCGAGCAAGCTCGCTCCCACAGTGGTTTTGTTTCGTTCACAAATCCCCTGTGGGAGCGAGCTTGCTCGCGATGGGGCCCTAAAGGGCGCCGGTAATTACAACTTGATCAACACCGACTTCAACTCGGTGTAATGCTCAATCGCCGCATACCCCATTTCACGTCCAACCCCGGACATCTTGTACCCGCCAAACGGCAGTGCCGGGTCCAGGGCACTGTGACAGTTGACCCACACCGAGCCCGACTTGATTCGCGGAATCATCCGGTGCACCGCCGCCAGATCATTCGACCAGATACTCGCCCCGAGGCCATAAGGACTGTCGTTGGCCATGCGCAGCGCGTCGGCTTCGTCATCGAACGGAATCGCCACCAGTACCGGGCCGAAGATTTCCTCCTGCACCAGTGAGTGCTTCTGGTCGACATCGACAATCACCGTCGGTTTGACGAAAAACCCCGGCCCGAACTGCTCACCGCCGCAGGCAATCGTCGCGCCACTTTCCCGTCCCTTTTCGATGTATCCATACACCCGTTCCTGTTGACGTGCGGAGATCAGCGGTCCCATCTCGACACTCGGGTCCATCCCGTTACCCAGCTTCATGGCATTGGCGATATCGGCGATGTCCGCCACCACATTGTCGAAATGTTTGCGCTGCACATACAGTCGCGACCCGGCGCAGCACACCTGGCCCTGATTGAAGAAAATCGCGCTGGCGGCACCGGCTGCGGCGGTCTTCAGGTCGGCATCGGCCATGACGATGGTCGGGGATTTGCCCCCCAGTTCCAGGGTGACCCGGGTCATGGAGTCCATGGCGATCTTGCCGATCTGTTTGCCCACCGCGGTGGAGCCGGTGAAGGTCAGCTTGTCCACCAGCGGGTTGTGCGTCAGGGCCGAACCGGCGGTGATGCCGGTGCCGGTGACGACGTTGAAAACACCCTCGGGGTAACCGGCTTCCAACACCAGTTCGGCGAGTTTCAGCGCTGTCAGCGGTGTCTCGTCCGCCGGTTTCAATACAACGGTGCAGCCGGTGGCTAACGCCGGACCGAGTTTCCAGCAGGCCAGCAGCAACGGGAAGTTCCAGGCGACGATGGCGCCGACCACGCCGACGGCCTCGCGACGGATGAAGCTGTGGAACTGATCATTGGGCATCAGCGGTAACGAGACCTCAACGCTGGAACCTTCGATCTTGGTCGCCCAGCCGGCCATGTAGCGCAGGAAGTCGATGGACAGCTGCACGTCCATGACTTGGGCCACCGCCGCGCTTTTACCGTTGTTCAGGCATTCCAGCTGCGCGAGCAGTTCGGCATCGCGCTCCATCAGGTCTGCCAGTTTCCATAGCAGGTTCTGCCGCTCCCGTGGGCGGGTGCGGGTCCAGGTGGAATCATCGAACGCCTGACGGGCGGCGAGTACCGCACGGTCGACGTCGTCGGGCGTGGCCCGTGGCACCACGCAGAGCACTTCGCCGGTGGCCGGGTTGTGCAAGGGCATGGTCTGGCCGTCGGCGGCCTCGACCCAGTCGCCGCCGATAAGCATGCGTGGGGCGCGTTGGATGAACGCCGAGGTGGCAGGGAGCAGATAAGGGAGCGTCATGGCGAGGCCTCTTGTTGTTCGTGAGAACTGGGCTTTCGCAATGGCTGTGCCAAGTCCCGCAAGCGCTGGCAAGCCCCTTGTCGACGGGGTTCTGCGTGACGCAGCGGGATAATGACAGCCTTCGGGTTGTCGCATTTCGCGACAGTGGCTGAGACGACGAGCAACCGGGTTGCGACCTTGAGGCCTACGCCATTGAGTACTAGAATTTTCAAGCTCGGTGGGTGAAATGAAGGAGCATTTTCCCGGCAACACATCTGGCGTGAGGGAGGTAGCGATGTTCCTTTCAACCCTGGAAATTCAAAACATCATTGAGCGCAGTTTTTTGCCCGCCGTGTGCACGTGCAGCATGGAGGCCGATCAGTCCCTGACCATTCGGGTCTGTGATTGCATGACCGGCAAAGTGGACCTGGTCGCTACTCACGTTCCCGTGTGGACGCTGGACAGTCCCCATGCGATTGCGACACTTGTGGCGGAGATGCGACAAGAGATCAGTGCGCACAAAGGCACTCACCCGACGTTTTACATCTGAATCAATGGCACGCCACACCGCGCTGGCGGTGCGGCATATGCCAGGGTCTCAGGAGTGAAAGTTGCGGGAAATTTCCTCAAACGCGTTGCTATCAACGGCAGCCAGGAGCCTTTTTCCATCCTTGAACGTTGCCAGAAAGGTCACTTCGGTTTCCTTTCCGGCCAGCATGAAACCAGCGATTGCGCCGATAGGGCCCAGCAGCATCGCGCCGGCCACGCCGAAGCCAATGGCGTCCTTGATATTGTTGATCGATTCCTCATTCGCCACTTCTATGCGCTTGATCGAAGACAGCGCAAGGTTAATGCCGGGCCAGGGATGAAGTGACGTTCTGAGGGTGAAAACCCCGTCTCTGTACTCTCCGTCACCCTGAAGAAAGTCCCCCGCCAGAACAGTCAGGTTTGCCATTTTCTGTCCCCTGTTTGGCAATCGGTGAACACCCATTTCGCACCTGCAACCAAACCCCGTCAATTCTCGGGCGATGAACTGTTTCCGGCAGGGCATCTATCCTTGTCTCAGACTGCAACATCTGTCGCGATATTAGACGCAGGTAATCTTGATCAGGCAGGGTCAACAGCAGTCAACTTCACGCAACTGTTTGATAAAAAAGGTAATCGCCAAGCTGGCACGCTCTGTGTATTGCTCATCACAGACGTTTCTCTTGCCTCCGTCAGCGGTTTGTCGCCGGCGGCAGAAACCATAAAAACGATAAGCCACAAAAATAAGAAAGCACCGTGCGAGGTTCGACGTTGATGAAGAGAAGACTCCGATCAGGCCTGAGCGCCAGCCTGCTGGCCGTGGCCGCGTGTGTGGCGCTGCATTCGCCTTACAGCCTGGCAGCCCGTGACGCCCAGACTATCCTCAAGGAAACCTGTCAGGGCTGTCACACCCCTGAGGCCGATAATGCCCTGAGCCGTATCAGCCACCAGCGCAAGACCCCGGAAGGCTGGCTGATGAGCATCGCTCGGATGCAGACCATGCACGGTTTGCAGATCAGCGATGACGACCGCCGTACGTTGGTCAAATACCTGGCCGATACCCAAGGCCTGGCGCCGAGCGAAACCGACGGCGTGCGTTATGCGCTGGAACGCCGGCTCAATACCGTCGAGAAGTTCGACGACCAGACCAGCCAGATGTGCGGCCGCTGTCACTCCGGTGCGCGGGTTGCCCTGCAACGACGTCCGGCCCAGGAATGGGAGCGCCTGGTGAACTTCCACCTCGGCCAATGGCCGTCGCTGGAATACCAGGCCCTGGCCCGCGACCGCGACTGGTTCGACATTGCCCGCAAGGACATGGTGCCGCTGTTGGCCAAGCGTTATCCACTGGACAACCCGGCCTGGAAAAAATGGCTGAGCACTGCACCGAAAGCCGAGACGCTGGTGGGCAACTGGAGCTTTAGCGGCCACTTGCCGGGCAAAGGTGAAGTCGCCGGGGTGATGAGCGTCAGCGCCGATGGCAACGACACCTTCAAGGTCAACGTCAAAGGTCAGTACGCCGATGGCAGCCCGTTCAACGGCGATGGCAGCGCCATTCTCTACACCGGTTACGAATGGCGCGGCAACGTGACCATCGACGGCGTGACGATGCGTCAAGTGTTCGCGGCCCAAGGCAACGCCATGCAAGGCCGGATGTTCGAGGTCGACCACGATGAGCGGGGTCTGGATTTCGTCGCGTCCAAGCAGGGCAGCAGTCGTTTGCTGGCGGTGCAACCGGGTTACCTGAAGGCGGGTGGCGAAACTGAAGTCACCTTGATCGGCAGCGGTCTCACCGGCAAACCGAACTTCGGCAACGGCGTGGATGTGGTCGAAGTGCTGGAGCAAAGCCCCGAACGTATGCGCGTCAAGCTTAAGGCCGCGGACAATGCCCAACCGGGTCTGCGCGCGGTTACCGTCGGCTCGTTGAAAGGCCCGACCCTGTCGGTCTACAACAGCATCGCCCAAGTCAAAGTCGTGCCTGAGTTCTCGGTGGCACGGATCGGCGAGGGTGGCGGTTCGACGCCGAAGGTCCAGGGTCGTTTCGACGCTGAAGCCTGGGGCAAGGGCGCTGATGGCAAACCGTATCGCATCGGTGTGTTCCCCGCGCAATGGAAGGTCGAGGCCTTCGACGATCGCGCCAGGGAAGACGAAGACGTCAAGTTCGCCGGCACCATGCAGGCTGACAGCGGCGTGTTCACCCCGGGCGATGCCGGGCCGAACCCACAACGCAAAATGTCCACCAACAATGCCGGCAACCTGAAGGTGATCGCCGCCGTCGACGACGCAGGGAAATCCCTGACCGGCGAAGGCCACATGATCGTCACCGTGCAACGCTGGAACAATCCACCCATTCCGTGAGTTGGCTGAAACCAGAGTCTTCAGACACTTTTTCGGAATGACCGCAGGCCCCGCCAGGCGGGGTTTGCACAGGAGGTTGCAATGGGCGCTATTTTGAATCTGGTCGAACGGAACCTGCACGAAGTGCACGTCGATGCCGACCGCATGCTGTTTCACATTCCCAGCAGTTCGCTGTTCGCCAGCGACGAGCTGACCGGCACCATCATCGACACCTTGCGCGGTCCCGGTTGCACATCGGACGACCTGATCCAGCGCTTGGCCGCACGCTTCAACGGCGAAGAAATCACCGAGACCTTACGTGAGCTGATGGCCCTGGAACTGGTCAGCGACGGCTCGCCGCTGACCCCGGACATCGGCACCAAACGGGTCGAGCGCACCGCGATCAACACCGTGGTGCTCAACGTCAACACCGGCTGCAATCTGAGCTGCACCTACTGCTACAAGGAAGACCTCGACAAGCCATCGGCCGGCAAGAAAATGGACGTTGAAACGGCCGTCGCCTCGGTGGAAATGCTGCTGCGCGAATCCCCGGACGAAGAGCGTTTCACCGTGGTGTTCTTCGGTGGCGAACCGCTGAGCAATCGCAAGCTGATCGAGTACATGGTCGACTATTGCGAGAAGCGTTTTCGCGAGGCGGGCAAGTTCGTCGAGTTCGTCATGACCACCAACGCCACGTTGCTCACCGAAGAAACCGTGGACTACCTGAATGCCCACCGCTTCGGGCTCTCCGTCAGCATTGACGGGCCGAAAACCGTGCACGATCGCAACCGCATCACCGTGGGCGGGCAGGGTACCTATGACGTGGTGCGACGCAAGGCCGAGATGCTGCTGTCGCGCTACAACAGCCGTCCGGTGGGCGCGCGGGTGACCCTGACCACGGGCGTCACCGACGTCGAAACCATCTGGGATCACCTGTTCAACGAACTGGGGTTTGCCGAAGTCGGATTTGCCCCAGTGACCTCCGGTGACATCAGTACCTTCAACCTGTCCAGCGACGAGCTGATCGAAGTCTTCGCCAACATGAAGAAGCTCGGCCGTCGTTACCTGGAAGCCGCGCTGGAACACCGCAACATCGGTTTCTCCAACCTGCACCAGTTGATCACCGACATTCACGAAGGCCACAAAAAAGCCCTGCCGTGCGGCGCGGGCCTGAAGATGCTGGCGGTGGACCACAAGGGCGAATTGAACCTGTGCCACCGTTTCACCGGTTCGTCGCTGCCGACCTTCGGCAACGTTCACAGCGGTGTGAAACAGGTGGAGTTGAATGACTTCCTGTCCCAACGCCTGGACCGTACCAACACGGGTTGCGAGGACTGCCAAATCCGCAACCTCTGCTCCGGCGGCTGCTACCACGAGAGCTACGCCCGTTACGGTGACCCGACCCACCCGACCTATCACTACTGCGAACTGATGCGTGACTGGGTCGATTTCGGCATCGAGGTCTACACCCGGATCATGGCCCACAACCCTGCGTTTATCAGCAGCTACATCACTCCGCGCAAGGCTCACTGATATGAAACATCTCAAGGCAATCAATAACAAAGCGTTGAAACTCGATGAAGCCGCGGCCGAAAACCGTATTGAAGAAGTGGTGGCGATGAGCTCCGTCGCGGGCTGCGCCTCAACCACTGACCCGGGTTGGGAGATCGATGCGTTTGGCGGTGTGTCGTCGCTCTGCCAGCCGATGGAGGCGGACCTTTACGGGTGCTCCGACCCTTGCTGGTGGCCAGCCCAGGTGCCCGACATGATGAGCACCTACCCGGACTGGAACAAGGATGCCCAGGCGTCCAACGAAAGCTGGCGCAACCTCGGCACTGTCTTTCCAAAAGACAAGTAGCCCGTAGAAAAAAGTGGAACAGATAAAAGGATTCCAGCATGCCTAGCATCAAAGCCTGCGGCCTGGCCGCATTCGCCGTCCTGAGCACGTTTTCGCTCACTGTACTGGCCGATGAAAATACAGCACTGCAAGACGGTCACGAGTACATGTTGACCACCAATTACCCGAACAACCTGAACGTCATCGACCTTGCCACCGACACCGTGTTCAAGACCTGCAAGATGCCGGACGCTTTTGGTCCCGGCACCGTCCAGTTATCGCCGGATCGTAAAACCGCTTACGTGCTCAACAATCACTACGCGGATATCTACGGCGTCGAGCTGGACAGCTGCAAGCAGGTGTTCCACGCCAGCATCACGCAGAAACCGGGGGAGAAAGCGCGGTCGATGTTCGCCTTCACCCTCAGTCATGACGCCAAGGAACTGTTCGCCATCGCCAACCCGACGTTGCTGCTCAATGACCGCTACGAAGTGCAGCAACCGCGGCTCGATGTGTACGCCACCGACGCCGGCATGAATGCCAAGCCCGTGCGCAGTTTTCCGGCACCCCGGCAACTGACCATCATGCAGAGCGGTGACGACGGCACGCTGTATGTGGCGGGGGCGGATGTCTACAAGGTCAATGTGAAAACCGGCAAGTTCGACGTGCTGATCCCCAGCCGTCACTGGAAACGCCCGAACTACAGCGCGCCGGACGTGCTCTACGTGTGGAACCAGCAGACCTATCGGCATGATTTCTCGCTGCTCTACACCGCGGCCAAATTCAAGGACAAGAAGCAGGACCCGTTGACCGCCGAGTATCTCTATGGGCTGTTCAGCATCGACCTGAAAACCGGCAAGACCGAAACCACTGACTTCGGCCCGCTGACGGAAATCTACTTCAGCGGCATGCGTTCACCCAAGGATCCGAACTTGATGTACGGCGTGCTCAATCGCCTGGCCAAGTACGACATTAAAGAGAAGAAGATGCTGCAGGCGGCGACGCTGGATCATTCCTACTACTGCATTTCGTTTAACAAGGACGGTAGCAAGATCTACCTGGCCGGGACGTTTAACGATGTGGCGGTCTTTGATGCCGACAGCCTGAAACAGATCGGCAGCATCAAAATGCCGGGTGGGGATATGGCGATTACTACGGCGCAGGTGTTTGTTCGGTAATTTCGGCGCCTGAAAGAACGCCTTCGCGGGCAAGCCTCGCTCCTACAGGGAAACGACCCGAACCTGTAGGAGCGAGGCTTGCCCGCGAAGAGGCCCTCATAGACACCGAAGCATCAAACCCCCGGCACCGGACAACTCAAATCCCCTTCCTGACACTTCAAGTAATTTTTGAAAGTCTCCACCCGCGCCTTGGTCAATTCAGTGATGCAATTACTGTAAATCAGTGGATAGACACTCCCGCCCTCTACCCCTGACGCCGAGAACGTGCACTCGGCATCCCGAAACGCCACCCACGCTCGCTGCGCGCTGACCATCAGCTTCTTGCTGTCGGGGCTATCCTTCAAGCGCGCGGTGATCTGCTGGTAGTGCGCATTCAACTCCTTATCGGCCGCCTTGCTCTGCTGCGCTGCGCATTGATTCATCGAGCTCTGATCGGTGGCGCTGTCGCATTCCACGGCATGGGCCCAGGCGGTGAACAGCAAAAGCGTCAGCGCCAGAAGAAAGCGTGGGGGCATGGGATTCTCGCTGTGACAGGAAAAGTTGACGTGCAGGTTAGCCAAGAACAGCGGCCCCACGCCTTCAAACCAGAACTTATACTCGCAAATACAGCCGAATATTTTAGACGGGGTTGATCGCGACACCCAATTGATACAACTTTAGGGTGGGTCCTGCAGTCTTACAGGCCTACTGTTCATTACAGGAGGTGACATATGAACCCAGCATCAGATCGCATCGAAAGGAAAATCCTGCTCAAAGCGCCGCGTTCGCAGGTCTGGCGGGTGCTGGCCAATGCCGAAGCGTTTGGGCAGTGGTTTGGCGTAGCACTGGAGGGCAAGCGTTTTGTCGCCGGAGAATGGACTCAAGGGCAAATTACGTACCCCGGTTATGAGCACTTGCTGTGGAATGTACGGGTGGAGCGGGTCGAGCCTGAGCGGGTATTTTCATTTCGCTGGCACCCGTACGCGATTGAGCCCGATGTTGACTATTCACAGGAATCCACCACCCTGGTGTTGTTCGAGCTCGAAGACATGGATAACGGCACCTTGCTGAAGGTTACCGAGTCCGGTTTCGACCATATTCCCCAAGCGCGCCGACTCAAGGCATTCCGCATGGACAGCCGCGGTTGGGATGAGCAGATGAGCAATATCGAACAGTTTCTTGTGGAAACGGCCAAGGCACGCGAGTTTCAGAGAGAGTGACGGCTGCATGGCCCTTCCTCGCCCGTGCACGTCTAAGGGTTTTCGGAAGGGCTGCTATGGCGAATGTCTTACACGCCGTGGTAACGATGTCGCCTATTGCGGATTGGATCCGATGCGTAATCTAGCCACATCAACTGAAGCACAGGAAGCGCTTCAGGATCACGGACGATCGACCATCAGCAAGGATTCGCTACCGACAGGGAGTCGACATGGTCTTGGGAAAAACCCGCCTCTGGCGGGTTTTTTTTCGCCTGCTGAAAAATCGATCACTGATCTTGTGGGAGCGAGCCTGCTCGCGAAGAACGATGACACGTATTCACTGATACACCGTGTTGTCCCCTTCGCGAGCAGGCTCGCTCCCACATTGATCTTCTACCGCTCGAGTGTTGCTGCTACCCGTTCAGTAATCAGCGTCCGCTGCTGCAACGACTGCGCTGAACGCCGATTGGCTTCTTCCAGCACCGACGCTGGCGCGGTTTCCGGGCAGCCCGAAGCAAACGGTGGCGCCGGGGCGTATTCCAGCTGCAATTGCACGAGTTGCGCCGTGTCCTGATCGAACAGTTCTGCGGCCAGCGTCAGGGCAAAATCGATCCCGGCGGTGATCCCGCCCCCGGTCAACAGATTGCCGTCACGTACCACTCGATCCTTGACCGCAATCGCCCCCAGTGGCTTAAGCAAGGCGTGATACGCCCAGTGAGTGGTGGCGCGTTTACCCTTGAGTAAACCTGCCGCGCCGAGCACCAAGGCGCCGGTACACACCGACGTGACATAACGTGCGTTGGCGGCTTGAGCCTTGATGAACGCCAGCGTCTCGTCATCCTCCATCAACGGCCCGACACCACTCCCTCCGGGAATGCAGATCACATCCAGCGCCGGGCAATTGTCGAAGGTCATGGTCGGTTTCAGCATCAGTCCCGTGCTTGAAGTGACGGGCACCAAATCCTTCCAGATCAAATGCACCTTCACGTCCGGCAGCGAGGCCAGCACGTCGTAGGGGCCAGTCAGGTCCAGTTGCTGAACCTGTGGAAACAACAGAAAACCGATCTGCAACGTCATGGCATCTTTTCTCATGAAGTGGGTGGACGGCTTGACTGTAGGCTCGTAGGATCTGGCGCATACGCCAATCACCCCACGAATTACGCCAACATGCCTAAAACCATCCGCGTGCTCGCCTTTGCCAACGCGCAACTGCTCGACGTCACCGGGCCGTTGCAAGTGTTCGCTTCAGCTAACGACATTGCTCGCCAGCAAGGATTGCCACCACCCTATGCGCCGTCGGTGATTGCCTGCGGTGGCGGGGCGGTCATGTCCTCGGCGGGGTTGGCGTTGTTGGCCGAGCCGTTGCCCGACCAGGCAAGCGATACCTTGATCATTGCCGGCGGCTGGGGCGTTTACGCAGCGGCGGATGACGCCCCGCTGGTGGCCTGGGTGCGTGAGCACGCGACGGGATGCAGGCGAGTGTCATCGGTGTGCACCGGGGCGTTTTTGCTGGCGGCCAGCGGCTGGCTCGATGGCCGTCGGGTGGTCACTCACTGGACCCGTTGCGAGCAGTTGGCGCAGAAGCACCCGCGATTGCGGGTCGAACCCAATCCGATTTTTATCAATGACGGTCCGGTCTGGACCTCTGCCGGGGTTACGGCCGGCATAGACCTGGCATTGGCGATGGTCGAGGAAGATCTCGGTCGCACCCTGGCGTTGGACGTTGCCCGACAACTGGTGGTATTTCTCAAGCGTCCGGGTGGGCAGTCGCAATTCAGCGTGACCTTGTCCTTGCAGAACGAAGGCAACCGTTTTGACGAACTTCACGCCTGGATCAGCGAAAATCTCACCATGGATTTAGGCATTCCGACCCTGGCATTACAGGCGGGCATGAGCGAGCGCAGCTTCGTTCGTCACTATCGCGCCGACACCGGGCAAACGCCGGCCCGGGCCATTGAGCTGATTCGGGTCGAGACGGCCCGACGGTTGCTTAGCGACACGGGCGTGCCGATCAAGCGCGTTGCCGTGCAATGCGGGTTTGGCAGCGAAGAGACCCTTCGGCGCAGTTTTCTGCGCGCAATGGGCGTGACACCACAAGCCTACCGCGAACGGTTTTCGGTCAGCACTCAAACAGATCCAGTCATGGGGTAATCAGGGACTTTTGATCACACAAACCTGCGGTCTCAAGGCTGCCAGTAATTCTTCTCGCCACTCAATCTTCGATCCAGAAAACACGCCGCGCTGATCAGTGCCAGGTGCGTCAGCGCTTGTGGGGTATTGCCCAGATGTCGCGCATGGCTGTCGAACTCTTCGGCGTACAACCCCAGCGGGTTGGCGTACTTCAGCAACTGTTCAAATTCCAGGTGGGCCTTTTCCACTCGGCCTGCCCGAGCCAGACATTCGACATACCAGAATGAGCACGCGGCAAACGCCCCTTCGGTGCCTTCGAGGCCATCGATCTGGACATCGTCGTTGCGGTAGCGGTAAACCATGCCGGCACGCACCAGGTTTTTTTCGATGGCTTCGAGGGTTGCGAGCCAGCGCGGGTCCTTGGCGCTGACAAAGCGCACCAGCGGCATCAGCAGCATCGAACCGTCGAGGGTATTGCCGCCCTTGTACTGAACGAAATGCCCACGTTCTTCACTCCAGAAGTTCTCCCAGATGTCGGCGTAGATCGCCTGACGGGTCTGGTCCCAGCGGGCGAACGGGGCGGGCAGCGAGCGTTTGGACGCGAGGCGAATGGCCCGGTCCACGGCGACCCAGCACATCAGTCGCGAATGCAGGAAGTGATGTTGCTCACCGCGCATTTCCCAAATGCCTACGTCCTCTTGCTGCCAGGTTTCGCAGACCTGATCGACCACCTCAGCAGTGTGTTTCCAGCCTTCATGGGAGATGGCTTCGCCGTACTTGTTGACCAGGTACACCGCGTCCATCAGTTCGCCGAAGATGTCGAGCTGGACCTGATCGTAAGCCTGATTGCCGATCCGCACCGGTGTTGCGCCGCCATGACCGGACAGGTGTGAGAGTTCGTTTTCCGGCAGTTTCTGGCGGCCGTCGATGGCATAGAGGATGTTGAGTTTCATGGAGTGGCCGTGGCAATCGCTGACCCGGCCGCGCAACCAGCGCATGTAGTCGTTGGCTTCCTGGACGAAACCCAGGCGCATGAAGGCGTAGACGGTAAATGAGGCGTCACGGATCCAAGTGTAACGATAGTCCCAGTTGCGCTCGCCGCCGGGTGTTTCCGGCAGGCCGAAGGTCGCGGCGGCGAGGATCGCGCCGTGTTTGCGCGAAGTCAGCAGCTTCATCGCGAGCGCCGAGCGGTTGACCATTTCGCGCCAGCGGCCGCGATAGTTGGACTGGCCGATCCAGTCGCGCCAGAACTTCAGCGTGCGTTCCAGGCACAGCGCGGCGGCGCCTTCCTGAAAGCGCGGCTCGTCGAGCCCTCCGAGCAGGAATTGGGCGCTCTGGTCCTGTTCGAGGGTGAATTCGGTGACCACTGCATGGCCGTCGATCCGTAAAACCTGATCTGAAGACAGGCGCATGGAAGGCTGATCAGCAGCCTCGAAAACCACGTCTTTTTTATCCATCCGCGCGCGGGTTTTGGCGCGAGCGTAGTCATGACGCACGGCACAACGCAGATGAAACGTCGCTTTTCCGCTGACCACCCGCACTTGGCGCATCAGCATCGGCAAGTCGTCGTCGCTGTCGCCGATGGGCAGCAGGTCCGTGACTTCGACCACCGCGCGGTCACTGAGCCAGCGGGTTTGCAGGACGTTGGTGTCCGGCAGGTAAATCTGTTCGCGACGGGCGTCCGGCAAGTCGGGAGCGAGTTGGAAAATGCCGGCCTCGGGGGTGTCCAGCAACGAGCAAAAAATCGATGGACTGTCGAAATCCGGCCAGCAGAAAAAATCCACGCTGCCCTTGTCATTGACCAGTGCCGCACTGCGCATGTCGCCGATGATGCCGTGGGCGTCGATGGCGCTTTGTCGTTCGGGATGATGATCAGCCATTACCGCAACACTCCGGATAGAGGCTCGTGCCGCCGTCGAGGGAAGTCTGCATAAACGTTAGCGCCTTGAGGCGAGGGCCTAATCAGCTGACCGGTTTGAGCAGCAGAGAGTTCATTTGTGCGGCGGTCAGATGAGTGTGCCGGCCTCTTCGCGAGCAAGCTCGCTCCTACAGAAGACGTATGAATTCGTCCGGTCGGTGGAGGATGCGTCAGGGTATTTAGGAAAAGTCCTACATAAAGCCCCGCGGGTCTTCCGTAGCCTTGCGCCCTCACGAATCTGACACCCTTCTGGGGGGCACGTTGTCGAACAAAACCTTACGTATCCTGATCGCCGACGAGCAGCATTTTTACCGCATGAAGATTGAGCGCCTGTTCAATCAACTGGGCTACTACCGGATAGCGCCGGTGCACAGTCTGGAAGAGTTATTGACCCTGATCGAATACGGCAGCGAGCCGTTCGATCTGGTGGTCATCAATGCCGTGATGGCGGCAGGGGCGTTGGACCTGCCGGGTTACTTGCGCGATAACCGCCAGGTTCGCCACGCGTTGATCTACAACGGCCAGTCGGCGACGTTGTCGCCAATCCCCGCCTGTGTTCAACAGACGGTTCAAATAAGCCATGCGCTGCTGCCTGATCTGGCGTCCATCCAGCGGCGGATGACGTTGATCTATCCTCAGCTACCGTTCGTCGGCACTGTCACTTCTGTCAGGTAGTTGCAGGCGGATTTCCATGCGAGAGTCTCAGCGCAGCCGCTGCGTCTAAACCGGGCCTGGCCCATGGGCTTTCATTGCCCGATTGTTGTGCCTTTGCACAGGGAGTTGCCATGAAGTCAGCGTTGATAGCGGACGATCATCCGGTGGTTCGCGCGGCTGTCAAAATATTGCTTATACAGGAGGGGTTTAAACGCATCCACGAGGCTTCCAGCGGCAACGAGGTGTTGCCGATGATTCGTGAACAAAAACCGAACCTGGTGGTGCTGGACCTGGTTATGCCCTCACTCGACGGGCTCGATGTGCTGGCACGGATTCAGGCCAGTGGCGTGGCGTGCCGAGTCCTGGTGTTCACGTCTCAGGAACCGATGTTTTATCAGGATCGGTGCATGCGCGCCGGCGCCTCGGCATTCGTTTCCAAGACCAACGATCTGGAGCATTTGCACAAAGCCGTGCATGCGGTCATGGCCGGTTATAGCTATTTCGCCCAGTTGCCCTCGGCGTCGGTGTCGCTGAACAACCTGCAACGCAGCGAAAAGCAGATGATCGACACGCTCTCCGACCGAGAGCTGACGATTTTTCAGCACTTGGCCCGGGGTATCAATAACAAGGCTATTGCCGAGGTCATGCACCTGAGTCACAAGACCGTCAGTACCTATAAGACCCGATTGATAGAAAAGCTCAACGTGGATTCATCCGTGCACTTGCGCGATTTTGCCAAGCGCAATCATCTGATTTGAGCGAGCCTGACCATGCGTGATTGTTTGTGGGCTCTATGGCTGTTTTGGATACTGGGGCCCTCGGTGGCGATCGCTGACGAACCGTTGCAGTTACAACTGCACTTGCTGGGACGTTCCTCGGTGGCGGGCTATCAGGTGCAACTGGAGGAAAAAGACTGGCAATGGCTGCGGGACAAGCAAGTCTTGCGCCTCGGCGTATCGGGGCCGGACTATCCGCCGTTCGAGATCACACGCAACCGCGATGAGCTGGAAGGCATCACCGCAGACTATGCCGCGCTGGTGGCAGAGTTACTGCACGTCAGGATCGAGGTGCTGCGCTACCGCACGCGCGATGCGGTCATGGCGGCGCTCAAGCGCAATGAGATCGACCTGCTCGGCACGTCCAACAACTTCGAGGCGGCTGATCCCGAGCTGAGTCGATCCAGTGCTTATGCTGAAGATCAGCCGATGCTGGTCACTCGACAGGACGAGCAGATGCCCGTCGATCTGGCGGGTAAACGCATTGCCATGGTCGATGATTATCTGCCGGCGGCGACCGTCGAAGCCTTTTATCCCGACGCCATCCTGCAGCGCTACGCGTCAACGCTGGAAGCGCTCGGAGCCGTGGCGTTCGGGCAGGATGACGTGTACCTCGGGGACCTGATCAGCGCCAACTACCTGATCAACAATAATTACCTCAACAACGTTCATCTGGTGGGGCCGTCCGGCCTGGACGCCAACCCGTTCGGCTTTGCCCTGGCCTCGGGTAGTACGCGCCTCAAGCGCATGGTCGACACAGCATTGGCGGCGATCCCCATGGACCAGCGCCTGGCCATCGAGCAGCGTTGGAGTGCCGGCCGGGCGACGATGGCAGGCCAGCAGCGAGTGAGTCTGAGCGCCAGTGAACAGCGCTGGCTGGATCGGCATCCGCGTGTGATCGTCGGGGCCGTCGAGAACTTTGCGCCGCTGAGTTTCTATGATGCCCAAGGCCGGTTCAGCGGACTGACGGCACAGTTGCTGACCCTGATCAGCCAGCGCAGCGGTTTGAACTTCGAGGTGCTACGGGGCAACGCCCTGGACCAGCAAATTCAGCGACTCAAGGTCGGTGAGGTCGATGTCGTGCCGGCGATCATCCCCAGTCTCGAAGGCGAAGCGCAAATGCGTTTCACCCGCGCCTACCTGAGCAATCCGTTTGTACTGGTGAGCGCCAACACCCCCGGCAGCCCGAAGACCCTGGACGATCTGGCCGGTAAGCGTTTGGCGATCTATCACAGCCACCCGATGCGCGAGTTCATTCAGACGCGGGCGCCGAATGTGCGGATCGTGGACGTGGACAGCCTCGGTCAGGGCCTGGAATGGGTGATGAAGGGGCAGGCCGACGCCGCGCTCAGCTCATTATTCATGACGCATTACCAGATCGCCCGGCATTACCGCGACCGCCTGCGAATCACCAGTACCGTGGGCGATGAACCGGCGCGAATCACCCTGGCCACCGCCCCCGGAGCGCTGGAATTGCACTCGATTCTGAACAAGGCATTGCTGAGCATATCGCCCCAGGAGATGGATGAGTTGGTGGCTCGCTGGAGCAATGATGTGGTGGTGGATGACAGCTATTGGCTGCGGCATCGCCAGGGGATTCTCCAGGGATTCGCCGCTGCGGCTGCGTTGCTGATGCTGGCGTTGAGCTGGATCGCCTGGCAGCGTCGGCAGATTCACCAGCGTCAGCAGTGGCTCAGGCAATTGCAGGACGCCAAGGACGCCGCCGACGAGGCCAACCGCGCGAAGACTGCGTTTCTGGCGATCATGAGCCATGAGATCCGGACGCCGATGAACGCCCTGCTGGGCATGCTCGAATTGGCACTCAAGCGCGCTGAGGAGGGCGTCACCGACCGTTCCGCCATCGAGGTGGCCTCCAATGCCGGGCAGCAGTTGCTGGCGTTGATCGGCGACATCCTGGACATCGCGCGAATCGAAGCCGGGCATTTATCGCTGACACCCGAGCGCGCCAATTTGCGGGCGTTGGTCGAGTCGGTGAGTCGGGTTTTCGAAGGTCTGGCTCGGGAGAAGCATCTGCAATGGCGGGTCGAACTGGACGAACTCAGCGACTGCGACGTGTTGATCGATCCCACGCGCTTCAAGCAGGTGTTGTCCAATCTGTTGAGCAATGCGATCAAGTTCACCCGTGACGGTGAGGTGAGCCTGTCACTGCGAGTAGCCCCCGATTTATCGGGGCATCTGGTCGTCAGCGTGTGCATTGCCGACAGCGGCGTCGGTATCAGTGTGGTCGATCAGCAGCGACTGTTCAGCCCGTTCGTGCAGGCCGACGCCGGCCGGCAGTCTGCCCGCAATGGTTCCGGCCTGGGGCTGGTGATCAGCCGCTCGCTCTGCGAAATGATGGGCGGCCGGTTGCAGCTCGACAGCGTTTTGGGGCAGGGCACCCAGGTACACATCAGCCTTGATCTGGTGGCGTTGCAACCGTTGCCCTTCACCGTGTGCATGGACAGCGCAAAGCAACGCCCCACTCGGTCGCTGACGATTCTGGTGGTCGACGATTACCCGGCCAATCGATTGTTGCTCTCACGCCAGTTGAGTTATTTGGGGCATCGTGTGCTGGAGGCTGAGGATGGCGCGCGCGGTTTGGCGCTGTGGCGTGATCAGGTGTGCGATTTGGTCATCACTGACTGCAACATGCCGGTGGTCAGTGGTTATGAACTGGCGGGTGCGATCCGCGATGCCGAGCACTTCGATGGATCGCCGCCGACATTGATCCTGGGGTTTACCGCCAATGCACAGCCCGAGGAAAAGGTCCGCTGCCTGGAGGCGGGGATGGACGATTGCCTGTTCAAACCGATCCGGCTGGCGGACCTGAGTGGCTGGTTGGCGTCGAAGTTTGTGAGTGAATCGTCAGGAAGCGCTGCAGTGCCCTCAAACGCCGAGATCGATTTGAGCGGTCTGGAGCAATACGTGGGCACGGACCGAACGCTGATCAATGAGTTGTTGCGCGACCTGGCCGTGACGAACCGGGAGGATCGCCAGCAACTGCTCGTCGCACACGCCGGTGCCAATCGTCGTGACCTGCAAGACCTGGCGCACCGCATCAAGGGCGGTGCGCGCATGGTTCGGGCGCTCAATCTGATTGAGTGTTGCGAGCAACTGGAACGTGCTTGCCGCGAGGGCCGCGCGGCGTTGATCGACGAAGCCGTCGATCAGTTGCAACACGCCATGACGCGCCTGGACCAAAGCCTTGAACAGGGCTGACATTCAGTCCCAGTTCGGGGCGATACCTTTGGGGCTGGTCAACCGCTGACCGCGATCAAGGCCTGCGATTAACGCCATGTCGGCGTCGCTCAACGTCAACGCGCAGGCGTTCAGGTTGCTGGCGAGGTTGGCGCGTTTGGTCGACGAAGGGATCACGGCGTAACCCAGTTGCATGGCCCAGGCCAGGGTGACTTGTGCTGGCGTCGCCTGCAGGCGATTGGCGATTTGCCGGATCACCGGGTCTTTCAGCACTTCGCCGTAAGCCAGTGTCATGTAGGAGGTGATCGGGATGCCGTGGCGCTGCGCGAACTCGACAACTTTGCGGTTTTGCAGGTACGGATGCAGTTCGATCTGGTGGGTGGCGATGTTCTCGGCGCCGACGACGGCCATCGCCTGTTTCATCAGGTCAATGGTGAAGTTGGACACGCCGATCTGCCAGGTCAGGCCCAGTCGCTTGGCGTCGAGCAGGACGCCCATGAAGTCCGCGACCGGGACCTGATCTTCCGGAGACGGCCAGTGGATCAGGGTCAGGTCCAGGTAGTCTGTCTGCAGTTTGCGCAGGCTCTCTTTGAGGCTGTCGATCAGGCGATCCGTGGCGAGGTTGGCGACCCAGATTTTGCTGGTGATGAACAGGTCTTTGCGGGCAATACCGCTGGCGGCAATGGCCTCGCCGACCTCGGCTTCATTCTCATAGATTTGCGCGGTATCGATCACCCGGTAGCCCAGCTTCAGGCCAGTGCTCACCGAATCGATGACCACCTGGCCTTGCAAGCGAAAAGTACCGAGACCGAATGCGGGAACAGACATTGATGACTCCAGAGGGGCAGTGGGAATGGGCAGGAGTATCCGCGTCTGCATCCCTGGGAAAAACCGCTGGGGCGGCAAAGCACTGTTTACCGCAAGTCATGAATCATGGGTCGGCAGAAGGATGTGTGGTGTTTGGTCTGGCGCCTTCGCGGGCAAGCCTCGCTCCTACGGATTTATGTCGTGTGAAATTACCGCGTACACCCGCACCTGTAGGAGCGAGGCTTGCCCGCGAAGGCCGCGACTCGGTTCAAAGCCTTACCCCGAACCTCAAGCAATGTCAGCATGGCTGAACTCTTCACCCAAAAAGTCGATCAACGCTCGCACTGACGGCAGCAACCCACGGCGCGAGGGGAAGATCGCATGGACGATCCCGCATTTCGGCGCCCAGCCTGGCACCAGTTCCACCAGACGTCCGGCACTGATGTCATCGCGCACCACGACGCTGGGCAGGTGGGCGATGCCGATTCCGGCGAGCACCGCCTGCCGCAACGCCAACAGGTCATCGGTGACCATGCGCGGCGCGTGTCGAATCACCGCGCTGGCACCGTCCGCGCCGAACAACTCCCACTGATACTCTCGCTGCGCCGCGCCCCAGTGCACGCTCGGCAAACCGCTGAGGTCGGCCGGGGAGGCCGGTGATGACAGCCGTGGCACAAACGCCGGGCTGCCCACCAGGCACTGGGTGCTGTTGCCCAGTACCTTCATCACCATGTCGGTGTTTTCCAGTGGCGGAAAACGCACCCGCAGGGCGATGTCGAAACCTTCGTGAATCAGGTCGACCCGGCGGTTGGTGCTTTCAATGAACATCTCCACCAACGGGTACTTGAGCAGGTAACGGGTCAGCATCGGCCCGACCCAAGAGTTCAGCAGCGCCGTCGGGCAACTGATCCGGACCAACCCCTGGGGCTCGGAGCGGTTGCGTTCGATCAGTTCGGCGGCGCTTTCCGCTTCCACCCGCATGGCCAGGCAGCGCTGGTAATAAGCCTGGCCGATTTCCGTCAGTGAACAATGCCGGCTGGTGCGGTGCAGCAGGCGCACGCCAAGACGCTCTTCGAGCTCGGCGATGCGCCGGCTCAGCTTCGATTTGGGCATGTCCAGCGCTCGCCCGGCGGCGGCAAAACCACTGTGCTCCACCACTTGGGTGAAGTAGTAGAGGGTGTTCAGGTCTTCCATCATCGTTCTCCAAATAGAACGCTATGACTGTTTTTTGCAGTCTAGCGCACCAAAGGGTTCGGTTTTAAGCTTTGTCCATCGCGTCAAATACCTGATTCGGAGGCAAGCATGAAAGACATCATCGGCATTTACACCAGTCCACGGACCCATTGGGTCGGCGACGGCTTTCCGGTTCGCACGCTGTTTTCCTACGACAACCTGGGCAAACACATCAGCCCGTTTCTGCTGCTCGATCACGCCGGTCCTGCCGAGTTCACGCCGACCACCGAGCGTCGTGGCGTGGGTCAGCATCCGCACCGCGGTTTCGAAACAGTGACCATCGTTTACAAGGGCGAACTGGAACACCGTGACTCCACCGGCAGTGGCGGCAAGATCGGCCCGGGTGACGTGCAGTGGATGACCGCTGCCTCGGGGATCGTGCATGAAGAGTTTCACTCGCAAGGCTTCGCCAAAAGCGGTGGCACCCTGGAAATGGTGCAGCTGTGGGTCAATCTTCCGGCCAAGGACAAAATGGCCGACGCCGGTTACCAGACGATTGTCGATGGCGATATCCCGAACATCGCGCTCAAGGACAAGGCCGGCAGCCTGCGATTGATCGCCGGTGAGTTTGACGGCCACACCGGCCCGGCACGCACGTTTACCCCGATTGATGTGTGGGATCTGCGCCTCAACGGCGGCAAGTTGCTGACCCTGGATCTGCATGAAGGTCGTAACACGGCACTGGTCGTCTTGCGTGGCACGGTGCAGGTCAACGGCCTGGAACTGGTGCGTGAAGGGCAGTTGGCGTTGTTCGAGCGTGATGGCGATCAGCTCAGCCTTGAAGCCAATAGCGACGCCGTGGTGTTGCTGCTCAGCGGCGAGCCGATCGACGAACCGATCGTCGGCCACGGCCCGTTCGTGATGAACAGCGAGCAAGAGATTCACCAGGCTTTTGTCGACTTCCAATCCGGCCGCTTCGGTCGGATGAGCGGTTGAATTCATTGTTGCAATGCTGTGGCATGTCGGGCTTGGGTGACTACGCTTGCTTGGCCGCGGTTTAACGAAATGTCAGGTTTACTCACGCCGGCCAGTTCGGCATCGATTAAAAGCGAGGATTACTCCCATGACTACTTCCTACAAACGTCTCGACAAGGATAACGCCGCCGTTCTGTTGGTGGATCATCAAGCAGGCCTGCTGTCGCTGGTACGCGATATCGAACCGGATCGTTTCAAGAATAACGTGCTGGCCCTGGCTGACCTGGCCAAGTACTTCAAACTGCCGACCATCCTCACCACCAGTTTCGAAACCGGCCCCAACGGCCCGCTGGTGCCTGAGCTCAAGGCGCTGTTTCCGGAGGCGCCTTACATTGCCCGTCCTGGCCAGATCAACGCCTGGGACAACGAAGACTTCGTCAAGGCGATCAAGGCCACTGGCAAAAAACAACTGATCATCGCTGGCGTCGTGACCGAAGTGTGCGTGGCATTCCCGGCGCTGTCGGCACTGGCCGAAGGCTTCGACGTGTTCGTGGTGACTGACGCTTCCGGCACTTTCAACGAGCTGACCCGTCAATCGGCCTGGGATCGCATGTCGGCCTCCGGCGCGCAATTGATGACCTGGTTCGGCCTGGCGTGTGAGCTGCATCGCGACTGGCGCAACGACGTGGAAGGCCTGGGCACGCTGTTCTCCAACCACATCCCGGACTACCGCAACCTGTTTACCAGCTACAACGCCCTGACCAGCAGCAAGTAAGGAACCCCTGTAGGAGCGAGCTTGCTCGCGAGGGTGGATCAGCTACATTGATGTCGACTGACCCACCCTCGCGAGCAAGCTCGCTCCTACATTTCCGTTTCCGTACCTTGCTGGAGTTGCTCGATGCTGTCGTTGCTCACCGATCATCCGTTGATCTGCGCGTTGCTCCTGATCCTGATCGATCTTGGTTTATGGCGCTTGATCAGTGCCAATGGCAGCAACTGGAAGCTGGTCGTACGGCTGTTGATTTTTTCGTTGTACAGCATGCTGCTGTTCAACGAAGGCCTGAACCCGCTGGAGACCGCACCGTGGGCCGACAATGTGCCGTTGCACCTGGCCGCCACCGGTTTGCAGATTGCCTGGTGGCTGTTCGGCGCGCGAACACTGACGGTGCTGATCGGCGCGGCGATGATGCAGCGGGTCGGGCACACCGGGCGATTGTTGCAGGATTTGCTCGGTGCGGTGATTTTCCTGATCGCGATCATCGCGGCCCTGGCGTATGTGCTCGATCTGCCGGTCAGAGGCGTGCTGGCAACCTCCGGCGCCCTGGCGATCATCGTCGGCCTGGCGCTGCAAAGTACCCTCAGCGACGTGTTCTCGGGGATCGTCCTCAATACCACCAAACCCTATCTACTGGATGACTGGATCTCCATCGACGGCACCGAAGGCCGGGTCACCGACATCGACTGGCGCGCTACACGCCTGCAAACCTCCCAGGGCAGCATGGCGGTGATTCCCAACTCGTTGGCGGCCAAGGCCAAGATCGTCAACTTCAGCCGGCCAAGCGATATTTTCGGTGTGTCGATCAGCCTGCAATTGAGTCCGCACGCGCGCCCGCAAACGGTGATCGATGCGCTGGAGCGGGCAATGGACGGTTGCCGATACCTGTTGGCCAAACCGGCGCCGTGCGTAGCGCTGAAAGGCTCCAGTGCTACCGGTGTGGAGTACGAAATCAGCGGTTTCGTGGTCTCGATGGAACAGAAACGCATGGTCCGCAATCAACTATTCGACCTGGCGTTCCGGCATTTGCAGGCGTCCGGTGTGAGCCTGTTGTCGAGCGTCGAACCCAACGTGTCTGCCGGCCTTTCACGGCCGCGGGCGTTGCTGGAAAGCTCGGCCATCTTCTCGACGTTGCGTCAGGAAGAGAAAGAAACCTTCAGCCAGCACATGACCCTGCAACAGTTTCGCGCAGGTGAAATGATCTTGCCGGCGGGGGAGGTCAGCAATCAATTATTCATCATCGAATCGGGTGTGGTGTCGGTCACGCTGAGCCGTGGCGGCGTCAAGTTCGAAACCGCGCGCATGGGGCCGGGTGAGGTGATCGGCGAGGGCGGGATATTGTCGGAGACGGCAGTGCCGGCGGACTTCAGCGCCAAGACACCTTGCAGCCTGTACCGAATCGAAAAAGACTACCTCAAACCTTGTCTGGACGCGCGGCATGACATCGGCGAAGCGATGAAGGCGTTGCTCGATTTTCGTTTGAACAAGGCGCAGACGTTGACGCAGGAAGTGCCGAAGGTGGTCGAAAGGAAGGGATTTTTGCAGTGGTTGCGTAACAGGGCTTAGCGGTTTTCGGTGGATGGCCGCTCTCCCATTGGCCTCCTCGACTTCTGAAAAATTGGCTATTTGTGTCAGTCAGCCGTGGGGCTACCGTATCGGCACACCCACTTGCCCTGGAACACACCATGAAACCTCGTATCGATTTCTACACCGCTTCCCCAGACGCTCTCAAAGCCATGATTGCCCTGGAAACCGCTGTCTCGAAGCTGCCGCTGGAAAAGAACCTCATCGAACTGGTCAAACTGCGTGCGTCGCAGATCAACGGCTGCGCCTTCTGCATTGACATGCATACCGCCGACGCGATCAAGGGCGGGGAAACCCCGCGTCGCCTGTTCGCTGTGACGGCGTGGCGTGAAGCCCCGTTCTTTACCGACCGTGAACGCGCCGCACTGGCCTGGACCGAATCGATGACGCTGGTGAGCCAGACTCATGCGCCGGACGAAGACTACGAAATGGCCACCGCTCAGTTCAGCCCCAAGGAAATGATCGACCTGACCGTGGCCATCACCACCATCAACGCCTGGAACCGCCTGGCGATAGGTTTCCGCAAAATGCCTCAAGCTGATCAGTGAGCATCCGCTGACGGCGCGGCCGGTGGTTGCACCTTGCGCATCAGGGGCACCATCGCCGTGGCGACGATGAAACAGACCATGATCATCAGGAACGCGTCGCCATAGGTTTGCGTCTGGGCTTCGCGGTAGGTCAGCAGCCAAAGCTGATGCAGGCTGGCGGTGACCCCGACGTCGCCGCTCTGGCCCAGAGCGGCGAAGTTGGTTGTGACCTGGGACAGCCACTGGTTAAGGGCTTCGTTGGTGCTGTTGAGGTTCTCCGCCAACCGCGTGAAGTGCAGGTTGGTCCGGTCATTAAGAATGGTCGCACATGTGGCAATGCCGATGGCGCCGCCCAGGTTGCGCATCAGGTTGAACAACCCCGAAGCATGTTTGAGCCGCGCTGGCGCCAGCCCGCCGAGCGTCAGCGTCACTGCTGGCGGCACCGCCAGTTGCTGGGCAATCCCGCGCAAGGCTTGCGGCAGCAGCAGTTCTTTCGCCCCCCAGTCATGGGTGATCGGGCTGAAATCCCACATCGATAAGGCGAACAGCCCCAGGCCGGTCATCATGATCCAGCGCAGGTCGACGCGGTTGGCCAGAAAGGCGTACAGCGGAATGGCCATGATCTGGAACACCCCGGTGGAAAAAACCGCCAGACCAATGTCCAGCGCGCCATAGCCACGCACCCGACCGAGAAACAGCGGCGTCAGGTAAATCGTGGCGAACAGGCCGATCCCGGTGACAAATGAAAAGAAGCAGCCGAGGGCGAAATTGCGATCTTTCAAGGCGCGCAAATCGACCACCGGATTGGCCACGTGCAGGGTTCGGCCGATGAAGGCCAGACCGGCGAGGCCGCTGATCCATGCCGTGGTCAGAATCGTGTGATCGCTGAACCAGTTCCAGCGCGGGCCTTCCTCGAGGGTGTATTCCAGGCAGCCGAGAAACAGCGCCATGAACAGCATGCTCAAGTAATCGGCGCCTTTGAGCAGCGAGAGTTCCGGCTGGTCGATTTTCACCAGCAGTGGCACCGCCACCGCGACGAAAATCCCCGGTACCAGGTTGATGTAGAACAGCCAGTGCCAAGAGGAAACATCGGTGATCCAGCCGCCGATCACCGGCCCGAGGGTCGGTGCCAGCGAAGCCACCGCACCAATGGTTGCGGCAGCGATCACCCGTTGTTTGCCAGTGAAGAAAAAGAATGCCGTGGTGAACACCAGCGGGATCATCGAACCGCCAAGAAAACCTTGCAGGGCGCGAAAGGCGATCATGCTCTGGATGTTCCAGGCCGCGCCGCAGAGGAGGCTGGCCAAGGTGAAACCCACCGCCGACGCGCAGAACAACCAGCGCGTCGAGAACACGCGGGACAGCCAGCCGGACAATGGGATCACGATGATTTCAGCAATCAGGTAGCTGGTCTGCACCCACGCCGTTTCATCGGTACCCGCCGAGAGCCCGCCGCCAATGTCGCGCAACGAGGCGGAAACGATCTGGATATCCAGCAGCGCAATGAACATACCGATACACATCGAGGCGAAGGCGAACACCTTGGTCGCCGTTGCCAGGTCGGCGGCATTGAATGGCTGGGCGGGGACGGCGAGGGCGCGGTTCATGGCGCGCTGGCCACGGCTGGCGTTTCAGGCTCCTTGCGCGTATCCACTTGCGCGGTCACTGACAGGCCCGGACGCAAATGCCCGAGCACGCCATCGGCCGGATCCAGCTGGATGCGCACCGGCACCCGCTGCACGATTTTGGTGAAGTTGCCGGTAGCGTTTTCTGGTGGCAATACGCTGAACTGCGAACCACTGGCCGGGGCCAGGCTGTCCAGATGACCGTGGAATGGCTGTCCCGAGAGCACGTCGGCATGAATGATCACCCGTTGGCCCGGCGTCATGCGCGCCAGTTGATCTTCTTTGAAGTTGGCATCGACCCACAAACCGCTGGACGGCACCACCGACAGCAACTGCGAACCGGCCTGCGCATAAGCGCCGACCCGCGCCCGGCGATTGCCGATCACGCCGTCCACGGGGGCTTTCAGTTCGGTATAGCTCACGTTCAATTGCGCCAGGTCACGTTCGGCCTTTGCCTGTATTAAAGCTGCGCGGGCTTGCTGTTTCTGGGTGGCGATCACATTCAGTTGCCGCTGCGACGCCAGCAGCTCAGCCTGAGCGCGGGCGCTTTGGGCCTGGGCGGTCTTGAAGGTGGCGTTGGCCCGTTGGGCGCTTTCCACCGAGACGGCGTTGCTGCCCACCAGTTTTTTGTAGCGAGCATCGTCATCCCGGGAGCGCGCGGTTTCGGCACCGGCGGCATCGATGCCGGCGCGAGCCTGGCCGATGACGGCCTGTTGCAATTGTTCGGTGGCATCGAGGTTGGCGAGCAGGGCCTCTTCAGCGGCCACTGCGCCTTCAGCCTTGGCCAGATTGGCGCGGTAGTCGCGAGAGTCGAGACGAATCAGCACATCGCCGGCCTTCACTGGCTGGTTATCAGTGACCAGCACGTCTTCGATATAACCCGCCACCTTCGGCCCGATCACCGTCACGTCGCCACCGATGTAAGCGTCGTCGGTTTCTTCAATGAAGCGGCCGGCGGTCCACCAGTGGGTTGCGTACAGCCCGGCGAGCACCAAGGCAGCGATGAGCGCAATCATCAGGATCAACCGTTTGAGCAGGGGAGGCTTGGGCGTGCTCACCGGGACGGCGAGGTCGGGTTCAAGGCTGGGCATGCTGGTCATGGACGAATACCTGTGGGAAACGGCTGTTTATTACGTCTGTAATATGACCAAGATAATATTTTCTGGCAAATGATTTTTGTTGCCGATCGTCAGGTGGCGGTTCCCCCTGTGGGCGAGCTTGCTCGCGAAGAGGCCGGCACAATCGCCGCAAATCTGTAGCAGCTGGCGAAGCCTGCGTTCGGCGGCGAAGCCGTCGTGAAATCAGCCGACGCGGTGCATCAGAAACACCTCTTGCACAGGTTTTACGACGGCTTCGCCGCCGAACGCAGGCTTCGCCAGCTGCTACAGAGCGCCGGCTCCGCACAGAATTTTGGGTTTTGCCACGAGGGGGCCTATCGCGGTCAGGCCGCCTGATAACGGCAGTCAATGTCGTTTCCCGTCAAGTGCGCACAAGGTCTCTCTCTACACTGCCCGGTTGATCGTTCTCCGGCACTGCGCCAGATCCGCAGCACCGTGGAAAACCTTCTAGTCCAGCAAAGAGATGACACAAACGGAAATCGGAGACGATCATTTCGGAAGCTTCCCACAGCCAGAATTTGAGCTTCCCGGTAGGGTCAAGCACCCGCACCCCGCCGGGGCACTCCAAGGAAGAACGAACCATGACTAAAAAGGCTGTTATCGTTTTCAGTGGCGGACAAGACTCGACCACCTGCTTGATCCACGCATTGCCGATATACGATGAAATTCACTGCATTACGTTTGATTACGGCCAACGCCATCGTGCAGAAATTGAAGTGGCGCAACAGCTTTCAAAACAGCTTGGCGTGACGGTGCACAAAGTACTGGACGCTTCATTGATAAACGAACTGGCTATTAGCAGCTTGACGCAAAACAACATCACAATTGAAAAGAGCAAGGGCAACGGCGTTCCAGATACGTTCGTGCCTGGCAGGAATATCCTGTTTTTAACATTGTCGTCTATTTATGCCTATCAAGTGGGCGCTGAGGCTGTTATTGCAGGTGTTTGTGAAACAGATTTTTCTGGCTATCCGGATTGTCGGGATGAGTTTGTAAGGGCGATGAACAAGGCTGTTGAGTTAGGAATGGATTATAAGTTGCGTATTGAAACGCCGCTTATGTGGCTGAATAAAGCTGAGACCTGGGCCTTGGCCGATTACCACAAGCAGTTGGATTTGATTCGCTACCATACATTGACTTGTTACAACGGTATAAAGGGAAGTGGATGCGCGGATTGCGATGCCTGTAGTCTTCGAGCAAAAGGATTGAATGAGTTTTTGGAAAATAGATCGGAAGTCAGAAGTAGTCTGAAAATTAAATTAGCACTATAGAAGTAAGTTTGTTGCTGGGAGAGTTAGCTATTAACAGCTAACTCTCCTTGGTTTTATGCAGTTTGATCCGCTGCTATATATCTTTTGAATAATGATCTTGCCCCATAGGCAGGCAGAATGTTGAAAATCGCGAAGCACATTTTTATGGCTATTTGAATATAGACGATATGGAGTATGTCGCTGTTTTTCATGGTTCCATAAAATGCAATAAAACAAAACAGGAAGCTGTCTATTATCACTGCGAAGAACGTACTAAAAAACACCCGCAGAAAGAGAAATCTGGAGTTTGTAAGCTCTTTTATTTTACATAGTAAATAAGAGTTTACGTGCTCGGAAAAAAGGAAAGAGACAGAAGATGCTACTAGTACAGATGAAATATGGCTGGTTAGCTCGCCATAGGGAGTGTCAAGCTTCCAGCCAGGCAGTCCTGGAAGATGGCTAGTGGCGTTTAACAGAATAAAAATCAGAGCATTACTTGCAAATGAAAACAAAATGGCTTTTCTTGCAAGTCTAAATCCATAGAATTCGTTCAATAGATCGACTATTAAAAATGTCAGCGGGTACAGGAAGAGGCCCGGGGTGACAACAACGTTAAACTGCTCTAAATAAAAAAGCTTTGGTGTAGCGAAATTCGAAAAAACGTATAGCGAGAAAAGTATTAGGTTAAGTGTGACAAAAATAACCCACGCCCCTTCGTGGCGGTCATTTACTTCGTATGCGGTCAGTGCAGTTCCGCGAGAATAGAATTTTCTATAAATGCTTTTTATTTCTGCTTTATTTAAATTATCTAATATTTCGTTTTTTAATAGCTCGCTCAGCGTTATTTTTATTACTTTTCCAGTGGAAATGACCATGATTATTGCGAGGTTTTTGTTGTTCTCGAACCCTAATAATTTATATTTGCTGTTCTCGGTTTCGTCATTGTTACCCATTAAACCTTTCCTCTACGATTTCCCCCACTACACAAAAAACGTCAGAAGCAGTAATTTGGCCATTAACTATAAATAATTTTTTGGTGGTTTTGTCGTACATCAATTTGTCTTTATCGCTGTTCAATAGGCCTTTGTTTATTATCAACAGGTCTCCAGGTTCATTGGCGCCGCTGATTTCGCTCTCAAGGAGTACCCCGATTAAATTGCACGCCGCACCGAAATAGTATGTTAAAGGGTGAAGTGTCGCTAACTCACCGATTCTTTTGTCCAGGTTGTGAATAAGTAAACTTTCTTTGATTATGGGTACTGCGGCTGGATTCATATTTCCGCGAAGTGAAATACTACTTTCTATTATCTCTTTTTTTTCAAAATTGACGCTCTCTATTTCTTTATAGGATACTCCAAAAAAATCAGAAATCTTTCGAATTGTAGACTGTTGAACGTTTACAACCTTTCCCTCCAATATGTTGTATATCGTGGTTCTGGTTAGTCCGATAGAGTTGCACAGTGATAGTTGTGTTTCGCCGCGACTTTTTATTAAATATTTAATATTGTTTTTCAGGTTTTCTGTTTTTTCTTTTTTGTGCATTAAAAGATACCGTTTTTTTGTTGTGATAAAAAACTCTCTGCGCAGCTTAGTAGCTATAGTGTTGTTTTTGGGAATTCTACATCCTGCATTGCCTGAATTATGTACAAAATAATGTCGCAAGCACTGCACTCAAACGTTAGATAATGTTTCGCAGTACAGTATGAAGGCAAATTAACGAATTTTCTTACAGAAACAAGGAAGTTTTTATGATTTTTAGTGCTGAGCATTTCGCAGCGGATAATATAGTTTGTTTTTTTTAGGAGTTGTATTGAGCGAGATTGCACAAATATTAACCACTTATAGTCATAATTTTGCACAGATGTTAAATAGTTTGATTAATAAAATTTGTTTTTGTTTTATTGTTTTTCCCTTTTCGGTAACAGGCGTACAGTATCCAACCTAGTCCCGGTTAACAGCGTGGGACTTGCATTTTTTAAACTTGCAAGGAGCTCTGTTATGAAAAAGTCCGTCCTCAATTCCGCGGAATCATCAAACCATTCTTCCAAAGTCACCGAACAACTCGTCAGCGTGCCCCTACGCAATCACACTCATCCCGAACCTGTCAGCCACTTCTTCGCCGTCGTTGCGGATGTCGACACGGAATCCCTGCTCTGTCACGCCAGTGAAACCCTTGCCTCCCTCAGCGTCATGGCCACCGACCTTTCCCGCGAACTGGAAGGCCCGCGCCGCCATGTAATCTTGGCCATTCAGCAACTGTCTGCGCTGGGCGAGTTACTGGTCAATCGAGCGCTGGACAACCTGGAGCCACCCCGGGGTTCGTCTGAAGTGCCATCCAAATGCCAACGCTGAACAGTTGTGTTCCTTTTCCCTATGGAGGTTTTTCGTCATGGATCGATACATGCCTGTCACCGGCATCGACTGCAGCGTCCCATCGTTGCTGATCGACACTGAGGCGCCACTGGACGTGTTGCATGAAATTGCGGCCTACCGCATTCGTACCGCAACGCAACTGCTGGAGAGTTTTGCGTTTGGCGAGGGTGTGCACAGTGAGTTGGCGCGGGTATTGGTGACTTCACTGCGCGATGGCTGTGATTTGCTGGATGTCGTGGGACGACGATTACAGGGGCAGGTTTCAGCGTAGAAAAAAGGCGCCTTTCGGCTGATCAGCCAGGCGAATGTGGCCACTGTAGGAGCGAGCTTGCTCGCGATGGTCTCAAGGGCGCCGCGTTTATTCAGTAAACACGCGTTATTGTTAAAGACCATCGCGAGCAAGCTCGCTCCTACAATTTCCTTAACGGGTCGGCATTACGCCGCTCCTCATACCAACCCTTCAAACCCGCTCAAAAATCGCAGCAATCCCCTGGCCACCACCAATGCACATGGTCACCAGCGCATAACGGCCGTTGATGCGGTGCAGTTCGTGGATGGCTTTGGTAGCAATCATCGCCCCCGTCGCGCCCACCGGGTGGCCCAGGGAAATACCCGAACCGTTCGGGTTGACCTTGGCCGGGTCCAGATCCAGTTCCTGGCTAACCGCACAGGCCTGGGCGGCGAAGGCGATGTTGGCTTCGATCACGTCCAGGTCAGCCACCGTCAGGCCGGCGCGCTTCAGCGCCAGGCGTGTGGCGGGAATCGGACCCAGGCCCATCAGTTCCGGTTCGACGCCGGCATGGGCATAGCTGACCAGGCGGGCGAGAGGCCGCAGGTTGTTGACCTGAACCGCGCTGCCGGTCGCCATCACCAGCGCAGCAGCGCCATCGTTCAGACCCGAAGCATTGCCGGCCGTGACCGAGCCGTCCTTCTTGAACGCCGGCTTCATCTGCGCCAGCTGTTCCAGGGAGGTGGCGCGAGGATGTTCATCGACGCAGAACAGCTTGGTTTCCTTGCGGTCACGGATTTCGACAGCGGCGATTTGCTCGCTGAAGTAACCGTTGGCAATTGCGAACGCTGCACGCTTCTGATCTTCGAGGGCGAGGGCGTCCTGCATGTCGCGGGTGATGCCATTGCGCTCGGCGATGTTCTCGGCGGTGATGCCCATGTGGATGCCATGGAAGGGGTCATGCAGGATGCCCAGCATGTAGTCGATGGCCTGGACGTTGCCCATGCGCGCGCCCCAACGGGCCGAAGGCATCAGGTACGGGCCGCGGCTCATGGACTCGGCACCGGCGCCGATCGCGATGTCGGCGTCGCCCAGCATCAAGGTCTGGGCCGCGCTGATAATGGCTTGCAGTCCAGAGCCGCAGAGGCGGTTGACGTTGTACGCGGGAGTCTCTTTCGGCAGGCCGGCATTCATCGCGGCAACCCGGGAAATGTAGGCGTCGCGGGTGTCGGTCGGGATCACGTTGCCCATCACCAGGTGACCGATTTGCGCCGGGTCCACGCCGGAGCGTTGCAAGGCAGCCTTGACGGCCGTGGTCGCCAGATCGGTCAGGGGAACGTCTTTGAGCGAACCACCGAAGGTGCCAATGGCGGTACGTGCGGCGCTGACTACAAAAACTTCTGGGGTGTTCATGACGGCTTTCCTTTGGATGGGTTCTTTTCTGTACTGCGATTAAGTATGGCGTTCAACGCCGTCTGTGCTTCAGGGCTGTTCAAACGGTCGATGAACAACAGGTTTTCCTGGCGAATGGTGGCTTGCAGTTCCGCCATTAACGGTTGCTTGAGCAATTGCCGGGTCTGGCGCAGGGAATCCTGAGGCATTGCCAGCAGTCGCCGGGCCATGTGCTGCGCGGCCGCCAGGCACTGTTGCCCGTCGTCGAACAGTTCGTTGGCCAATCCACACGCGACGGCGGCGGCCCCGTCGAGGCTGTCACCCCACAGCAGCAGCCGTGCGGCGCGGGCATGGCCGAGCAGGCGCGGCAGCAACAGGCTTGCGCCGAATTCCGGGCACAGGCCCAGGTTCACGAACGGCATGCGCAGCTTGGCGTTACGCGTGACCAGCACCTGATCGCAATGCAACAGCAGCGTGGTGCCGATACCGATGGCTGCCCCGCAAACCGCTGCGATCAACGGCTTTTGCAGGTGGGTGATCACACGCATCAGGCGAAACGCCGGGCTGTCCAGGTGGGTCGGCGGATGCTGGAGAAAGTCGGCCAGGTCGTTGCCGCTGGTAAAGCACGAGGCGCCACCGGTGAGGATGATCACACCGGTTTCGTCGTCTTCGTCGGCGGCCAGCAACAGGTCAGCCAACTGCGTGTACATGCTGTTATTCAGCGCGTTGAGCTTGTCGGGGCGGTCAAACGTGAGCGTCAGTACGCCTGCGCTGTGTGCTTGTTTGATCAGATCGTTCATAGCGTGCCCTGGATATTCGGTGCGTCGGCCACTCTAAGCGCCCGGCCTGTGCCGGATCTATGACAAAACGGGTCAACGCATCTGCTTCTTTTTGCCATGTTGCACAGCGTCGAGGGCCGGCAACCGCCGCACACACCCATTCGGGGTATGGTGCCGTCTGCCGAATCCCTCAATAGTGGACTCATCCGGTCATCCAGAACGGAACCTGCCTGGTAGGTGAATTTGCTATGCGCAAAGCATTCAAGTTGATTTTCAGTGTGTTCCTTGTCCCTCTGTCAGTCAGCGTCCATGGCGCCGACGTCAACGATGCCAATACGCTGCGGTTGTATAACTGGGCCGATTACATTGGCGAAAAAACCATTTCGGACTTTCAGAAGGCCACTGGCATCAACGTGGTGTATGACACCTTCGATGCCTATGAAACGGTCCAGGCGAAATTGCTCACCGGCCACTCCGGTTATGACCTGGTGGTGTTGAATGCGTCCCTCGCACCACCGCTGATCCAGGCCAGGGTCTTTCAACCGCTGGATAAAAAATTATTGCCCAGCTGGACCAACCTTGACCCGAAAATCCTGCAGGACTTGCAGGGATTTGATGCCGGCACGAAGTACTCCGCGCCGTATACCTGGGGCAGTAACGGCATTACTTACAACGTCGACAAGATCAAGGAGCGCATGCCGGACGCGCCGATCGGTTCGCTGGCGATGATCTTCGACCCGAAAATCGTCTCGCGCTTCGCCGACTGTGGCGTGACCCTGGTCGATGCCCCCACGGAAGTGATTCCCCTGGCGCTGAAGTACCTGGGGCGTGACCCAAGAAGTGCCGCGCCGGCCGATCTGAAAGCCGCGCAGGATTTGCTGTTATCCGTGCGGCCGTACATCAGGAAATTCGATTCGGTGAACTACCTGACCAGTCTGCCCAACGGCGATGTGTGCATGGCCATGACCTGGTCCGGCGACTATGCGACCGCCATGGCCCGCGCCGAAGAAGCCAAGCTGAAGATCAAACTGTCCTACTTCATTCCCAAGGAAGGTTCGTTGATCTGGTTTGACAATATGTACATTCCGGCCGACGCCCCGCACGTCGCCAATGCCCATAAGTTTCTTGAGTACCTGATGCAGCCCCAGGTGATGGCGGACGTGAGTGATTACATTCACTACGCCAACAGCAACGCGGCGGCCACGCCGTTGCTGAATGCCGATGTGCGAAATAACCCGGCGATCTATCCCGATGAAGAAACCCGGCGGCGCCTGTTCCCACAAAAAACCCAGGACGCGAAAGACATGCGCGCCATGACGCGTGTCTGGAGCACGGTGAAGAGCGGGATCTGATCGTTCAACTATTCGGTTTGAGGTTTTTGTATGGCTACTCCAACGAAGCAAGTATTGTCCGCCGCTGATGAGTCCCGACTGGTCAACGCCGATAAAGCTCACTACATGCACGGCTATCACATGTTCGACGAACATGCCGAGCAGGGCTCCCTGAACATTGTGGCCGGTGATGGCGCCTATATTTACGACACCCAGGGCAACCGTTATCTCGATGCAGTCGGGGGCATGTGGTGCACGAACATCGGGTTGGGCCGCGAAGAAATGGCCCTGGCGATTGCCGATCAGGTGCGGCGTCTGGCGTATTCGAATCCGTTTTCCGACATGTCCAACAACGTCGCCATCGAGCTGTGCGAAAAGCTCGCCAGCCTGGCGCCGGGGGATCTCGACCATGTGTTCCTCACCACTGGCGGTTCTACCGCCGTGGACACTGCTTACCGATTGATTCAGTACTACCAGAACTGCCGTGGCAAACCGAAAAAGAAGCACGTCATCGCCCGTTTTAACGCCTATCACGGCTCCACGACGCTGACGATGTCGATCGGTAACAAGGCCGCCGACCGTGTCCCGGAATTCGATTACGCCAACGACAAGATTCACCACGTCTCCAATCCCAATCCCTACCGTGCACCGGACGGCATGGACGAGGCGCAGTTCCTCGAGTTTTTGATCCGCGAGTTCGAAGACAAGATTCTGTCCATCGGCGCGGACAAGGTCGCAGGTTTTTTTGCCGAGCCGATCATGGGGTCGGGCGGGGTGATTATTCCGCCCAAGGGTTACCTGAAACGCATGTGGGAAGTCTGCCAGCGCTACGACATTCTGTTTGTCGCGGACGAGGTGGTCACGTCATTCGGGCGGCTGGGCAAGTTCTTCGCGTCTTACGATGTGTTCGAGGTGCAACCCGATATCATCACCACGGCCAAAGGGCTGACGTCTGCTTATTTGCCGCTGGGCGCCTGCATCTTTTCCGACCGTATCTGGAACGTCATCGCCGAACCGGGCAAGGGTCGCTGCTTTACCCACGGCTTTACTTACAGCGGGCATCCGGTGTGCTGCACGGCAGCGCTGAAAAACATCGAAATCATCGAACGGGAAAACCTGCTGGAACATGTCGACGTTGTCGGCGCTTACCTGGAAGAGCGATTGGCGACACTCAGCGATTTGCCGCTGGTGGGCAATGTGCGCTGCCAGAAGTTCATGGCCTGTGTGGAGTTTGTCGCCGACAAGCGCACCAAGGCGTTGTTTGCCGATGAGATCAACATCGGCGAGAAGATTCACCTGCGTGCGCAAGCCCGAGGATTGCTGGTGCGGCCGATCATGCACCTCAATGTCATGTCGCCGCCGCTGATTCTCTCTTGTGCCCAAGTCGATGAAATTGTCGAGACCCTGCGGGTGTGCATTCTTGAAGTGGCGGCCGAGCTTCAGGCGAACGGTCAGTACTTCGGGCAATGAGTTCGCCAGCCAGGCTTTTACCCGGTGCCGGCTCACCCGCTAGACTGCGAGGCATGAGCAAACCAAACGACGATACGTTGATCGCATTGCCCTTCGGGGCACTGCACAAATGGCACGGGGCAATGCGCCAGGCATTCGCCCGTAGCGATGAGCCGGATGCGCTTCAATACCTGGCGGCGGGCTTCGCGCACCTGGTGTCCATCGAGTCAGTGATGATCAGCCTGGAGCACAAGGACCGTCCACCGCAGTTGCTGTATCAGCGCGGCATACCGGAAAAATACCGGGAGTCGATCATCGACCGCTATTTTTCCGGAGGTTACTTGCTCGACCCGTTTTGCCTGGCGGTGGAGCAAGGGTTGGCCGAAGGGTTTTATCACCTGGAGGAAATTGCCCCGGACAACTTCTTCGACAGCGAGTATTACAAGACTTACTACTTGAAGGCCGGCAGTTCCGAGGACAGTTTTTATATTGTCGAAACCGGCAATGACACCAAGGTCTCAGTGAGTCTGTTTCAAGGCTTTGGCGGGGAAAGCTTGCGGGCTGAGCAGTTGAATCTGTTGCGGGCAGTTGAGCCGCTGGTGCGCGAATTCATAAGCGAATTTGGCCAGCGCGGCTTGCAGCGCAGTGCGCTGATCCAGGGTGGTAACGACGCGGGCGGGGGAGACGATCTGAAGCAAAGAGTGCAGTCGGCATTCGAAAACTTCGGCTGCGACTTGCTCACAGAACGTGAGCGGGAAGTGGCGCACATGGTGCTCAGGGGGCACTCCGTGAAGTCCACGGCCAGCCAGTTGAGTATTTCGCCGGAAACGGTGCGCATGCACCGCAAGAATCTTTATCTGAAGCTGGACATCGGCTCACAGTCGGAGCTGTTTGCGCTGTTCATCGAATGGTTGCGCAGGCACTGAGCCAAGGTGACCACGAACCCTGTAGGAGCGAGCTTGCTCGCGAAGGTGTGTCAGTCGAGATTAATATAGCTGACACACCATCGCGAGCAAGCTCGCTCCTACAAGGGGGGGCACTGTGAAGCTTCCTTTTAGGTGCCGTTCCTGAGCAACTGACTGAACGCCTCCAGTTCACTTTTCTCCAGATCGGACACCAGCACAAATCGCATGTGGTTCGCTTGCCAGGACACCACGTTAAAGCCACGAATCGTCTGACTCTGTCGCGGTTTATCGGCCTCCGGCGCAGGCAAGATAAACACGTTGATAATGTGCTTGGCCCGCCCATAACTGAGGGCCGCCGTGGCCTGATGCTGCAGATAATCCAAGCGCCCGCCCAACAGCGGAAACCCTTGTGCCGAGTAATCGAATACCGGCGGCGAGAAGTCGAGTTTGCCGGTGAACCAAGGCTTTACGGTGTGGCGGTCGGACGAAACCACGTCGTTCAAATGCTCGCCCATCAATGAGCGGACGTGGCTGGAGACCGCCTCGTCCATCAACGGTTGCTCGCTGGCGGGCGTTGCCACATAAAGCACCACCGCCAAGCCCAGCGCCGCCGCTGAAAAAGCCGGTGCGAACCATTTTCGCCAACGCTCGACAGTGCGTGAAGGTGGGGCATCAAGAGCGAGCACACTGGCAGTCAACGACGCCGGCGCCGGGTAATACGGCGCCTGGCGCTTCACGCTGAGTATCAGCAGCCTCGCCTGATCATGCTGCCGCGCGCACTTGGCGCACTCGGCCAAATGCCCGGCCACCGTCGCAGCCGTCTGAGGATCAAGTTCCTTGTCCAGATAGCCGTGCATCAGCGTTTGGCAAACCGTGCAGTCGAGTTCATTCATGATCGTACAACTTCAGTAATTCAAGCTTGAGCATGGCGCGAGCCCGGGCCAGTCGCGACATGACGGTGCCGATGGGAATGTCGACCACCAGGGCGATGTCTTTGTAGGGCATGTCTTCGAGTTCTTTCAGAACAATCACCTCGCGAAACGCCGGCGGCAGGGCGCACAGGGCTTGCTGGATCAGCGCTGCATTTTCCATGTGAATGGCCAGCAGTTCCGGGGTCTGGCTGTGGCTCAGCGCCGCGTCGTTTTCGCAAAATTCATCGCCGATAGCAACCCAATGGTGTCCGGACGAAGCCTTGAGCCAGGTGTAGCTTTCGTTACGCACGATGGTCAGAAACCAGGCCTTGGCGTTGCCGTCGACAAAGCGATGCGAAAACCTGAAGGCTCGCAGGGCGCTTTCCTGCACGACATCGCGCGCGGCGCTGTCGTTGCCAGTGAGCCAGCGCGCGAGGTTGTAGGCCGCGTCCAGGTGGGGCGCAAACAGTTCCTCAAATCGCTTCATAGTGGTTCCCGCACTGTCTCACCCCTATAACCGTGGTGTGCCGCATTTTATTCCCGGTGAAAAGCTTTTTTCCAAAGCACGGCCCAAATCCCCGTAGCAGCTGCCGAGGCACGAGGCTGCGTTGCGTGTCCGCAGGACCGCCCTCCGAGGACCGCCTAGGGGCCGCTGCGCAGCCCAACGCAACCTCGTGCCTCGGCAGCTGCTACGGGGATTCAATGTCGCCGTGGAATAAAACTCCGTCCTGGCTGGTTGTATCTCGTGTCAGCTACATCACTGTAGTTCGCCAGCGAGGGCATAACGATGGACATTCAATCAACCAATCAACGACGCACCGACGGCCCGCTAGATCCGGATCGCCGAACGCTCCTGAAATGCTCGGCGTGGGCCGGGGCGGGAGTGATCTGGGCCCTGAGCGGCGGTATTCCCCGCGCCTTCGCTCTGGATGAGACGGGCAACGTCTCCGACCCCAAAGCGCTGGCCAGTACGTTTCACTTCGTGCAGATCAGCGACTCGCACATCGGCTTCAACAAAGAGGCCAATCCGGAACCGCTGAAGACCTTGCAAGTGGCCATCGACAAGGTCATCGCGCTGCCAAAACGGCCATCGCTGATCCTGCATACCGGCGATATCACCCACCTGTCCAAACCCGAGGAGTTCGACACTGCCGCCCAACTGCTCAAAGGTCTGCCGTCCACCGTTCACTATGTGCCGGGCGAGCACGACACCCTCGACGAGGGCGGCGGCAAGCTCTACCTGGAACGTTACGGCAAGGGCACCAAAGGCAATGGCTGGTACAGCTTCAATGACCACGGCGTACATTTCATTGCGCTGGTCAATGTCTTCAACTTCCAGGCGGGCCATGAAGCAACCCTTGGCGCCGACCAACTGGCATGGCTGGCCGATGACCTGCGCGCCGTGTCGAGCAGCACGCCAATCGTGGTGTACACGCATATTCCGTTGTGGACGATTTATCAGCCGTGGGGCTGGGGCACCGAAGATGGCGACCAGGCGATTGCCATGCTGCGCAAGTACGGTTCGGTGACGGTGTTGAACGGGCATATCCATCAGGTCATCCAGAAGGTCGAAGGCAATATCACCTTTCACACCGCCCGCGGCACGGCTTATCCACAACCTGCACCCGGTACGGCGCCAGCACCGGGGCCAATGGCTGTGGCGGCGGATCAACTGCGCAATTATTTGGGGATCACCGAAGTGCGAGCGACGCAGGGTGATCATCCGCTGGCATTGATTGATTCGACATTGGTCTAGGGGAGGGTGCTCGGATGAAAAAGCGACTGTTGGCCATGGCCTGCCTGATGCTGTCGATGCCCGTGTGGGCTCAAGAGGTGAAAATCGATATCAAGGAGTTCATGTTCGGGCCCAAGGAGTTGACCGTGGCCGTGGGCACCAAAGTGACCTGGGTGAACGACGACCAGATCCCGCACACGGTGGCGGAAACCCACAAGGTGTTTCGCTCGGGCGCGCTGGATACCAATGACAGTTTTTCCTGGGTGTTCAACACGCCGGGAGAGTATGAGTATTTTTGTGCGCTGCATCCGCAGATGATCGGGAAGATTGTGGTCACCCAATGAATGACCCCCTGTAGGAGCAAGCTCGCTCCTACAGGGGGAAAGCACTGCCATTCATAAAGATGTCTTATTACACTGCCTCTTTTTACGGTAAGCAAAGCAGATGGATATTGAACTGGCTAAAACATTTTTGGAGATAGTCAGGTGTGGCAGTCTTATCGCCGCGGCGGACAGATTACATGTGACACAAACAGCTATTACCGCTCGCGTTAAAAAACTGGAACATAGTTTAAATAGCAAGTTGTTCGTTCGAAATAGAACGGGGGCAAGACTGACAGCGGATGGAGAAGCGTTTGTCGTCTATGCCAATCAGCTGGTGCACACCTGGGAGGCGGCCGTCAGAGATCTACCCTTGCCGGAAGGTTTTCATAAGATGCTTCACATCGGCGGGGAGGTCAGCTTATGCAACCCTCTGATGCTGAACTGGGTGAGCGAAATACAAAAAAACATACCGTCGCATGCGATCAAGACGGAGATAAGAGATGGGGCGGCATTGCTGCATCAACTGGAACTAGGGCTGTTGGATGCCGTACTGGTTTATCAGCCGGTCTATTGGCCAGGGTTTCAAGTCGAGCAGATTCTTGAAGAAAAACTAGTGCTTGTGCGACTGGTCAGCAAACCGACACCGTATGTTTATATCGACTGGGGAGAGGCGTTTCGACAGGCCCACGACGCGGCGCTCCCCGAGAATGCTCGAGCGGCGCTCTCATTTAATCTGGGGCCGGTGGCGCTGCAATACATATTGGATAACGGCGGCGCAGGGTATTTTCGGACTCGGGTCGTGCAATCCTATATTGAAAGCGGGACTCTGGAGAGAGTCAGTTCGGCCCCGGAATTCAACTACCCGACTTATCTGGTGTATTCCCGTAATCGATCATCTGTGGAATTACAATTGGCGATCGAATTATTGAAAAAGGTTGTCACCGATGACAGTGATTGGTCCCAGCGCTGGGACCCGATGATTTGATGGCGGCACCGTGGTGTGCACACAACATGTGTGTGCAACACCGATCAAATGTGGGAGATTCTATGTTGCCTGACACACAGCTTTCGCGAGCAGGCTCGCTCCCACAAGGGGTCTTCGTGGTGCCCGTTTAAACCTTCAACACCTTCCCGCCGATGGCCACGGCCACCAGTAACAGCGCCATCATCCCGAAGGCAAAGCTCAAACTGCTGCCGTGGGCGATAAACCCGATCACCGCAGGCCCGGCAAGAATCCCCGCATACCCCAAGGTAGTAATTGCCGGCACGGCAATGTGCTCGGGCATGACCGTCTGTTTGCCCACGGCCGTGTACAGCACCGGCACAATGTTCGAGCAACCCGCGCCCAGAAAGGCATAGCCAATCAACGCGGCCTCCCAGCTCGGTGCGAATGTCGCCAGCGCCAGGCCGGCCGCGGCCGTCAGCCCGCCGAACACAATGACCCGCGTAGACCCCAGGCGTCGGACAATCTTGTCACCGGTCAACCGCCCGACCGTCATGGTCAGCGCAAATGCGGCATAACCCAGCCCTGCATACGCCGTGTCGATCCCGCGCTCCTGCACCAGGAACACCGCGCTCCAGTCGAGCGCCGCGCCTTCGGCCAGGAACACGATGAAACACATTCCGCCGATAAACAGCACGATCCCGTGGGGCACGGCAAATGCCGGACCGGAGCTGTCACTGCCAAAAGGCAACAGGTGTGGCGCAGCCTTGAGCAGCGCCGCCATCAGGCACACGATGACCATCACCATCGCCCCCAGCGGTGAAAAGCCGAAGCCGAGCAGGACGCTGACCCCCGCTGCGCCGACGATTCCGCCGAGGCTGAACAGTCCATGAAACCCTGACATCATGTGCTTGCCACTGGCCCGCTCGACGATCACCGCTTGCAGGTTCACCGTCGAATCCACCGTGCCGAGCCCGGCGCCGAACATGAACAAGGTGGCGATCAACGCCGGCACTGACGACACCGTCGCCAGCAGGGGCAGGGCCGCACAGATCAAAAGCGTCCCGCCAGTTGTCACCCGTCGACAACCGAAACGCGTCGATAGAATCCCGGCCAACGGCATGGCCAGGATCGAACCCACCCCCAGGCACAACAGCAGCAACCCGAGGGTCCCTTCATCCAGCCCGGCCCGGGCCTTGGCGTAAGGCACCAGCGGCGCCCACGCGGCGATGCCCAGACCGGCGATGAAAAAGGCGATGCGCGTGGACATCTGTTCCAGACGCCCGGGAACGAAGGTGGTTGGAGTGTTGAGGTTGCTCATATCAATCCTTGGCAAAAAACGTCGCGTCCCAAAGGGACAGTGACCGACCCGCGTGGGTTCATCCGTGTCCGTAAGGTCTCGTGCTCCGGCAGGCTGACATCCTTGCACACCGATATCGTGTTTCGCGATATGTTGAGCCCGACCATCATTGCAGAAGGGAGGGCGCCATGGCGCGGATGTACGATGCACGAGGCAATATCTACATGGTTGTGGCGCCTGACGAATTGCGCCGTAACGGTATCGATATACCGGATCAGGCCAGTCACGCCGCTCAAACCCACGAGGCATGGGCGGCGGCAGCCATCGAGAATTGCTGTGGCTGGGCGCCCGGCTCACAACCCCCCGGCAGCAAGGACCATTGCAGCGATGGTTTGCTGGTCGGACCGTTCCAGTCGTCACCCCCTTTTGATTTGTTGATTGTGAACACCGACGGCACCCTGGCCGAACGCAGCGGCAACGGGTTGACGATTTTTTCCCAGGCCCTCGGCGACCAGGGGCTTTTGCCGAAGAGCGGGGCTTGCCTGCTCAGGGTTCATCACGACAAGGTCGATGTGCTTTCACCGGGGGAGGCATCGGTGAAACCGGCACAGGTCGAAGGTGTGCAGGGGTTCTGGCTGGACTTGGGCAAACCTTCGTTCGGGCCGCAAGCGGTCAGCGCTGACGGGGTTGAGAGCGTGGCGTTCAACGGCCGTGAGCTCAGTCATGTGCAACCGTTGTCGTCACTCAATGCCGCGTGGTCGCGAAGCCAGTTCACGCGGGTTGGCAATCCGCATTGCGTGACACTGGTGGATGACGCCGGTGCGTTGCCGAGCAATGAACAGATGCGCCAAACGGGATTGTCCGAAGGGCTGACGCGTATCGCCTATGCCATGCCCACCGGGGCAGGGAAACCGTGTCCTGCCGGGGTTAATTTGCAATGGGCAATGCTTGAGTCCGAGGGGCGAGTCGTGGCGCGGGTATTCGAGCGTGGCGAAGGGCCGACGGCGTCGTCGGGCACCAGCGCCAGTGCGGTGGCTTGCGCGGCGTGGCGCGTGGGGTGGGTCAAGGCAGGGGAGGTGAAAGTCGTTATGCCCGGTGGGACTGCGCCGATTTTGTTGGAGGAATCGGACGGTGGGTTGAGTCGGGTCAGTCTGTTTGGTACTGCTCGATTGATGGGGTGATAGTTAGATCGCCATCGCGAGCAAGCTCGCTCCCACAGGGTTTGTGTACGACACAGATCACCTGTGGGAGCGAGCTTGCTCGCGATGGCGTCAGTCCAGCCAACCAAACATTCAGCCCAGATCGCCGAAAAGCTCCACCACCGGCATCTCCCGCTTCATCAATACCTTGCCATCGCGAACCGAATACAGCGGCAAGCCCTGGCTGCGGATTACCTCATAATCACTTTCCGCCGACAGAATCAGCAAATTCGCCGGTCGCCCGCGTTCCAGTCCATATCGATCCCCCAGGGCCATGGCCTTGGCGCTGTTGTCGGTCACCAGGTCCAACGCGCTTTGCAGGTTGCGGTAACCGAGCATGTGGCAAATGTGCAGACCCGCTTCGAGTACCCTCAGGATGTTGCCGTTACCCAGCGGATACCACGGGTCGACAATGGAGTCCTGGCCGAAACACACATTCATCCCCGCTTCGAGCAACTCGTTGACCCGCGTTACGCCACGGCGTTTCGGGAAGTTGTCGAAGCGCCCCTGCAGGTGAATGCTTTCGGTGGGGCAGGAGACAAAACTGATCCCCGACTGCCCGAGCAGGCGAAACAGTTTGGCGCAGTAGGCGTTGTCATAAGAACCCATCGCCGTGGTGTGGCTGGCCGTCACGCGCGAGCCCATGTCACGGCTGCGCGCTTCTTCGGCCAGCACTTCAAGGAAGCGTGAGTGCGGGTCGTCGGTTTCATCGCAATGCACGTCCACCAGGCAGCCGGTGCGCTCGGCCAGGTCCATCAGGAACTTTACCGAACTGACGCCCTGGTCTCGGGTGTTCTCGAAATGCGGAATGCCGCCGACCACATCTGCGCCCATGCGAATGGCTTCTTCCATCAGCTCTCGACCGTTGCGGTACGACTCGATGCCTTCTTGTGGGAACGCGACGATTTGCAGGTCGATCAGGTGACGGCTTTCCTCGCGTACTTCGAGCATCGCCTTGAGTGCGGTCAATGTCGGGTCGGTGACATCGACGTGGGTACGCACATGCTGGATGCCGTGGGCAGCGAGGGCCTGGATGGTTTTCTTGGCGCGGGTCTTGGTGTCCTCCAGCGTGATGGTCGCCTTGCGCTCGCCCCAGCACTCGATGCCTTCGAACAGCGTGCCGCTCATGTTCCAGCGTGGCTCGCCGGCGGTGAGGGTGGCATCGAGGTGGATGTGCGGTTCGACGAAGGGCGGCACCACCAAATTGCCGCCAGCGTCCAGATCGTCGGGCCCCAGGGTGGGCGCTTCGGTCTGTCGGGCGATATTGCTGATCAGGCCGTTTTCCAGGTGCAACTCATGCAGGCCTTCCAGGTTGCGCAGGCGGGCATTGATGATGTGCATGAGGCGAGTCCTTTGAAAGAGTCGTGTCGTTAACACCTTACGTTAGCGCGGCTGCGGCGATCTGTGCCAGTTCAATTGTAGGAGCGAGCTTGCTCCGGGCGGCGTTCCGACGAAAGCTGCCTGGCATTCAACGAATATGTTGACTGCGACACCACCTTCGCGAGCAAGCTCGCTCCTACAGGGATTGGTATTGTCTTTTAGATCTGATTACTCGCCGTGGTAGATACAGCCGCTGGTGCAGGTTTCGTGGATACGGATCGCACTGAGTTCCGGGAGCAGGGGCTTCATTTCATTCCAGATGAATTTGGCCAGCACTTCACTGGTCGGGTTTTCCAGGCCGGGAATGTCGTTCAGGTAGTTGTGGTCCAGACGCTCGTAAAGCGGTTTGAAAATCGCCTTGATTTCAGAGAAGTCGCGGATCCAGCCGGTGTGCGGATCGAGGTCGCCACTGAGGTGGATCGCCACTTTGAACGAGTGACCGTGCAGGCGGCCGCACTTGTGGCCGTCCGGTACGTGGGGCAGGCGGTGGGCGGATTCGAAGGTAAATTCTTTGAAAATTTCCACAGTGGTTTCAGCTCTGTCAGGTGGCGATCGCCGCAGCGATGGGGGCAGACGGCGAGTTTAACAGTTTGCGTTTGGGCTTGCGGGAAAAGACTGACTAGAGGGTCAGCATACGCTCGCCAAGGCGACCGTTGGCGGCCAGTTCCAGGAACTCGTCACCCAGGCGACGGCTTTCATCCTCTGGCAGGCAGGCTTTGACGGTCAATGATTGACACTTGATGTGGATAGCGGTCATACCGGTCTCGAAGTCTGGCGAGCGGGCGGATTATAACCGTGTGTGGGCTTGTTAGTTGCAGGGGCGAGCTTGTTCCGGGTGGCGTTCCGACGATGGACTTAAGAACGCTGCGTTTAGCCAGTAAATACGCGTTATCGTTTACGACTATCGCGAGCAAGCTCGCTCCTACAATGGGGTCCACATCACGCAAGTGCCTTTCAGAAGACCCTGGCCGGGATTATAGTTTTGACAGGTTCACGCGATATTTAACGGCGAGCATTGGGCTTGGCGGACGTCGCCATGGTGGCCCCGCTGCAATTGATATAGGCAGACGATTTCAACCAACGCTGATCCGGGTAGTAGGAAAACAACAGCTGCCCATTCTTCATCGAGTCAATCAGTCGATGGGCAATGGCCGGCCTTACTGCGGGGCAGCCGAGGCTTCTGCCAATCCGGCCATTCACCCGTGCCAGGACCGGACTGACATAAGGCGCACCATGAATGACGATCGCCCGGTCAAAGGCATTGTCGTTGAAACCCGGTTCAAGACCTTCCATGCGCAATGAATAGCCGTTCTGGCCGACATAGCTCGACTGGGTGCGGTACAAACCGAGGCTGGTGGCAAAGCTTTCGTTTTGATTGGAGAAATTGACGGCCATGTTTTCGCCGCTGTTACGACCGTGGGCCACCAGTTCGTGGAACAGCAACTTGCGCTTTTTCAGGTCGAAAACCCACAGTCGCGGCTCGGTGGACGGCAGGGAATAATCAATCACTGCCAGTCGCTGGACAGGGATTGCCCCCTGGACCTGGGTACATTGTGTCGCGCGTACGGCCAGGGCAATCACCTTGGCATCGGCGTCGGGAGCCGTTTTGGCGAGCGCGGTGGCAAGCGAATCGGCGTAGGCTGCCGGTACTGACGATATTGTCAGCAGCAAGGCCATTAAAAGAAAGCCCAAGCGATCTCGCGCCATATTAGATGTCTCATCATGATAGTTTCGAGTTTAGCAGTACGTTTGCCAGGCGTTGATGCGCAGATTAAGGATTATCCATGGTGCAATTAACAAGGTTATTTGTCATAAGCCGCGTGATTTTTATGGGCTTTCTGATCAGCGGTGCAGCGGTCGCAGAAACTTCGCCGATCGAGCCGGTATTTGCGCCGAGTAGCGTGATCACTGCGGCACCAGACGACAACGTCGCTCAAGCGATTGAGGCCACGCTCGCGCCGCTTCGCACCGCTTTTCCACCGCTGCTCACGTCACCGCGGCATAAGCGAGTGGATGTCAGCCGCGTGGTCATGGATTTTTATAGTCATCGTGGCTATCGCGCGGCCTGGACAAATGACCGTGATGTCAGCCAATTGTTGATCAGCCTGAACGCGACACAGGCCGACGGATTGAACCCTGCTGACTTCCATGGTGATGAGCTGGCAAGGTCTCGACCATCAATGCAGGCCACGGCGCCAACGCCCGAGCAACGGGCAGCGTTTGATATCGCGGCGACCCACACCTTTGTCACCGCTCTGCTGCAGTTGCGGCGGGGCAAGGTCGACCCTTCGCGGCTGGATATCCACTGGAACTTCGATCCGTCGGAGGCTGATCCCCGGGACGACTTCAATCACTTCTTCGCCGCCCTCGACGCCCATGATGTCGCCCGCGCTTTTGCTCAGGCACCGCCACAACAGTCGGTCTACCTCGGTTTGCGTCAGGGCCTGGCGCAATTGCGCAAGATTCGGACCTCGGGTGGCTGGCCAAAGATTGGGGAAGACCATTCACTCAAGCCGGGTATGGACGAACCCGCTGTCGCGCAGTTGCGGGCGCGGTTGGTGGCAGGTGGTTTTCTGGACCCGCGATTGGCCCGCGGGACGAACTACGACGCGGCCGTCACGGCGGCAGTGAAAAAGTATCAAACCGAGCAATACCTTGGGGCGGACGGTATGGCGGGGGCCACGACGCTGGCGGCGCTGAATGTGTCCGTTGATGCGCGCATCGATCAGGTGCGGGTGAACATGGAACGGGCGCGTTGGCTGCTTTATAAACTCCAGGGTACGTTCGTCATCGTGGATATCGCCGGGTACAAGGTCGCGATGTATCGCGATGGCAAGCCGATCTGGCGCTCTCGGGTGCAGGTCGGCAAACCGGTTCGCAATACACCGATATTTCAGTCGGAGATTACGTACATCACGTTTAACCCGACCTGGACCGTGCCCCCAACGATTCTAAAAGAGGATGTGCTGCCCAAGATCCAGAAAAATCCGGGTTACCTTGAAGCTAACCGACTTCGGGCGATTGGCAAGGATGGCACTGTGGTTGATCCATCGACCATCGACTGGAGTAACCCGCGTGGCATCACCCTGCGCCAGGACGCCGGGATCGACAGCTCGTTGGGTCAGGTGGCTATCCGGTTTCCCAACCAGTATTCGATTTACCTCCACGACACGCCGCATCGCGAATTGTTTGCCAAATCGGTACGCGCCACCAGTTCAGGCTGCATTCGGGTAGAAAATCCGCTGCAGTTGGTTGAGCTGTTGTTCAATGACCCGATTCGTTGGAACAGCGCCGGGATTCAAAAACAGCTAGCCAATGGCAAGACAGAAAATATCAGGCTCCCGGTCAAGGTGCCGGTGCTGCTGGCGTACTGGACCGTCGACCTCAGTAGTGATGGTCGAGTGACCTTCAAACCCGACGTCTATGGGTACGATTCCGAGGTACTGCGGGGATTGAATCTGCCTGCGAAATCGCCCGTTCTGGATTGGCGGCGAGGGCAAACCTCCGCCGCAGCCACGGGAAAAAACACGTTGTAGCCCTCTCAGCCTTAATCATTTCGATTCATTTTTGTGGTGTGAGAGTAATCATGGCGATGCCAAAGTACCGGCCAGGGACTTCACCCGATAATCGATCCCAAGGAGTGGGAAGATGAAGAAATTTTATGCCGTGATCGTGCTCATCTTGATCACGCTCGGCAGCATTAACTCGAGCACCGCTCGAGATTCAAGAAACGCCAGGCCCGAATCCGTGGCAGGCGTGTTCGATTACTACCTGTTGACGCTGTCCTGGTCGCCCACGTACTGCCTGACCCACGAGGGTGACGCCCAATGCTCCGGCAAAGGTTATGGCTTCGTGCTCCATGGTCTCTGGCCGCAATACATCAAGGGTGGCTGGCCGCAATCGTGCCTGCCCAGGGTGAATTTGTCTGCTGCGGAGCGAGCGAAGGGGCTGACGTTGTTTCCGACCCGCAAGCTGCTTGAACACGAATGGGCCAAACACGGCACCTGCAGCGGACTGAATGCCATGGGCTATCTGGAGGCCGCCGACACGGCCGTCGGCGCGGTCAGGATTCCGCAACAATTGCAGCCCTTCAGCGATTCGTATTACTTCGAAGCCAGAGACATCGTGCAGATGTTCCGCCAAAGTAACCCCGGGCTTCCTGCGGATGGCATTGCGGTGGTTTGCAATGGGCCGACGCTGTCGGAAGTTCGGGTGTGCATGAGTAAGGACCTGGAGTTTGCAGCGTGCGGGAAAGGGGTGAAGAGCCAGTGTCGGGAGGGGGATATTCGGGTTCCGCCTTCGCGATAGCGCCTGGTACAAAAAACGGGAGGGTCAATGCACACCTGAAACTCATTTCCTGATGGTGGGCTAACGGACATTTGCCCCTCATCACCCCCGTAGACTAAGCTCACAAAAAATAAGGGTTTTGGGTTTTTGCCCATGCCTTACCCTTTCAGGACGAGCTTTTGTCTATTCCCCATTACGACCCGCACCCTGCCTCCGGCGGCACGTTGAAACGGCTACCCCTGCTCAAGGCGTCGGTACTGTTTATCGCGACGGTATGCCTGTGCCTCTGTGGTTTGTTGTACCTGCAGCTGGAACAGTCGCGCCGCCAGGACCTGGAGGCGGCGCAAGTGGCGTCCTCAAACCTGACCCGGGCCATGGCGCAGCAGGCCGAAGACACGTTCATGAAAGCCGATCTGGTGCTGACCGGTCTGGCGGAGTGGATTCAAGCCGATGGCTATGCCGCTGCCCAAAAGCCGCGATTGCAAAAAGCTTTCGCACGGCGGGTTCTGGCGCTGGAGCAGTTGCACGGGATTTTTCTGTTCGACAAGCAGGGTCAATGGGTCGTGACCTCGTTTGACGAACCGCCTCGCGGCCCAGGCGTCACGGACCGCGAGTACTTCAAGTTTCACCAACAGAACGTGACGTCAGTGGCACATATCGGGCCGGCGATCCGCAGCCGCGAGAGTGGTGAGTGGATCATTCCGCTGTCCAAACGGTTGAACGACAAGAACGGCAACTTCCAGGGCGTCTTGATGGCCGGGATCAAAATGTCGTACTTCGATGAGTTCTTCAAAAGCTTCAATATCGACGATAACGGTACGATGTTTGTCGCAATGACCGACGGAACGCTGTTGGCGCGACGTCCTTTTGTGGAGTCGCTGATCGGCGCGTCGGCGGCGAAGAGCGAAATCTTTCAGACACTCTTGCCCCGCGCGCCCTCTGGCAGCGCAATGTTCAGCTCGGTGGTGGATGGTGTCGTCCGTATGTATGGTTACCGCCAGCTAAGTGCCTACCCGCTGGTCGTGGCCGCGGCAGCTTCCAAGGATGCCATTCTCAAGGAGTGGTACGCCGCGGCGTTTCAATCCATCGTCATCGTCGCATTGGTGATCCTCGGCGTAGGGTTGTTTGGCTGGGTGTTCATTCATCAAGTGCGCGATGGTGAGCGGATCGAAGCCGATTTGCGTAAGGCCCAGGAAGCGCTGGAGCTGATTGCAACCCACGACAGCCTCACCGGTCTGGCCAATCGTCGACTGTTCGAGCGGGCCCTGGATATCGAGTTTGGCCGCGGCGCCCGACAATCGAGCCCGCTGAGCCTGATCATGCTCGACATCGATTTTTTCAAACGCTACAACGACACCTATGGCCATGTGGCCGGGGACCACTGCCTGGCCGAAGTGGCGCGGGCGCTGAAAAGTTGCTGTCATCGCAAGGCTGATCTCGCCGTGCGTTATGGCGGTGAGGAGTTCGCGGTGTTGCTGCCTGACACCGACATCCATGGCGCACTGGCGATTGCCGAACAGATCCGTCGCAGCGTCATCGACAAAAACATCACTCACAGCGGTTCGCCCACTGGCTACTTGACCGTCAGCCTCGGTTGTTATTCGTTTGTGCCGGCAACAGGGCATGACAGCATTGAAGCGTTCATACAGCGCGCCGACGCGGCGTTGTATCGAGCCAAGCATTCGGGGCGAAACCGTTCGGCGGTGCTGTCGCTGGAGGGCGGCGTCGAGGCGCTGGCGCGATCGGATCGCTGAGGTGCTCAGGTGTGTTTCACCCGTGCAACACCCCGGCCAGCCGGCTGTCTGGCTGTCAGAACAGCTTGAAATGATCGTCTAGAGTTCCGTTAGCCCTGCCGAGTCCGGCAGATCTTCCCTCAGCACGGACGATCGCCAGAATGTTGATTACTCAAGCATTGACAGCCGTTGCTCTAACCCTCGCAGCCTCCGCCATTTTTCCACTGGCCAGTCACGCCCAATCAAAAGCAGTTCCTCAAGCAGCTCAAGGCCCAATGAACATGTTTGTGAATGTGCCGGTGTATCCACCGACGGATTTCAAAGGTGGGGTGCACTCGAACTTCGACACGCTGTATTCCATCGCCTGGCTGGACCTGACCGAAGAACCACTGGTCATTGCCGCCCCGGATACAGTCGGGCGCTTCTATTTGCTGCCGGTGCTCGACATGTGGAGCAACGTGTTTGTCGCGCCGGGCTGGCATACGACCGGCAAGCAGTCAGGGCCGTTTCTGGTGACGCCACCGGGCTGGACCGGGACGGTGCCTGCCGGATTGAAACAATTGCGGGCGCCTGCGTCCTTCGTCTGGATCATCGGTAAAACCCGGTCCAACGGGGCTTCGGATTACGCGTCAGTGCACAAGATTCAGGCTGGCTACACAGTCACGCCATTGTCGCAGATGGGCAAACAAGCTGAGCCGCTGAGCGAGATAGCCGACCCGGTCGTAGCGATGAAAACGCTGCCGAAGATCCAGGTCGACAGCCTGTCGGCGGCCAATTGATTCGCCTGCGCTGCTGAGCTCCTCCGGGTCAGACACGCTAGACACCTCGCCATCAGGAGCGTTGGCCCATGAAAAATTTGCGGGTCGCCACCTTCAACGTCAACGGCATGCGTGCCCGGCTGCCGAACTTGCTGGCATGGCTGGAGAGGGAAAAACCCGACATCGCCTGTTTGCAGGAGCTCAAGTCGATCGACAGCGCCTTTCCCGCTGCGCAGCTTGAGGCTGCGGGCTACGGCTCGATCTGGCAAGGTCAGGCATCGTGGAACGGCGTGGCGATTCTGGCGCGGGACGCGCAGCCGCTGGAAACTCGTCGCGGTCTGCCAGGCGATGACAATGACACCCACAGCCGGTACCTGGAGGCAGCCGTACACGGGATTATGGTGGGCTGCCTGTACCTGCCCAATGGCAATCCGCAGCCGGGGCCGAAGTTCGACTACAAGCTGGCGTGGTTCGAACGGTTGATCAGCTATGCGCAGACGCTTCAGGGCAGCGAGCATCCGGTAGTGCTGGCCGGCGACTATAACGTGGTCCCCACCGACCTGGACATCTACAACCCGCGCTCCTGGCTCAAGGATGCACTGTTGCAGCCAGAGAGCCGAGAGTGTTACCAGCGGCTGCTCGACCAGGGCTGGACCGATTCCTTGCGTCATCTGTATCCGGAGGATCGTCTCTATACGTTCTGGGATTATTTCCGACAGCACTGGCAGAAAAACTCGGGCCTGCGCATCGATCATCTGTTGCTCAACCCGGCATTGAGCCCTTATCTGCAGGAGGCCGGCGTCGATGCCTGGGTTCGAAACGAAGCGCACGCCAGCGACCACGCGCCGACATGGGTCCGGCTAGGCTCGCGCAAGCATCGTTGATGTTTACCAGTGTGGCGATTGGCTAAATCAATTGTCGGTCGAACGGCTTTTTCCCTTATACATGGCGCCCATCGGCGGAGTTATCCGCGGCCCCCTGCAAAAGGACCGAGCAATGAGCGAGCCACGCCTGACGAATCTGAATCTGTATTTACAACGCCTGGGTTTCAGCGTGCCCCCCGCACCGACCCTGGAGACCCTGCGGCAACTTCAATTGCGCCACACAGGCGTCTTCCCATTCGAAAACCTCACCACCTTGTCGGGCGAACCTGTACTCGTCGACTTGCCGTCCATCGAGCAAAAAGTCCTGCACGAGGGGCGCGGTGGGTACTGCTACGAACTCAACAACCTGTTTCTGGCGTTGCTTCAGGCGCTGGGTTTCGACGCCCGAGGCATCAGCGGCCGTGTGGTGATGGGCCAGCCTGAAGGCGCATGGACTGCGCGAACCCACCGCTTGAGCCTGGTGATTCTGCACGGTGTGCGCTACATCGCTGACGTCGGCTTCGGCGGCATGGTTCCCACCGCGCCGTTGCTGCTTGATACTCCGGCCGAACAGCTCACCCCGCACGACCCCTATCGCATCGAGCAGCATGCGGATGGTTATACCCTTCGCGCCAATGTCGCTGGCGAATGGCGGCCGATGTATATCTTCGATCTGCAACGCCAGGAAGACATCGATTACGCCGTCGGCAACTGGTACGTCTCAACTCATCCAGAATCACCCTTCGTTAAACAATTGATGGTGGCCCGCACGGGGGAGGGCTGGCGGCGCACGCTGAACAACGGCAGTTTCGCGATTCATCGGCAGGGCAGGGAGAGCGAGCGACGGCAAGTGGCCGATGTTGATGAATTGGTCGGGGTGCTTGAGAGCGAGTTCGGGATTCGGGTGCCCGAGCACCTGAAACTGCAGCAAGTGCTTGGGCGGTTGCTGGAGCCATGAGTGACTCAAGGCTCCAGCACGCGATGAATTTCATTGAGGACCTCTGACAATTTTTTCTCCAGGCTCTTCAGCTCGGAGGCAGTTATCCCTTCTTTGAAATGACCGGCATTCGCAACAGCGGTGTAGGGGGTGGACGCCTTGCTTTTACCTCCATCGCCGAGCAAGGCGTGACGCAAGGTGTTGTTGATCACTGTCTGGTAACCAAACCCCTCGTTCTCGGCCACGGCGCGAGCAGCTTCCAGGACAACATCATCGAGCATGATGGTGATTCGGGTTTTTCCTTTGCTGGAAACAACCGCTCCTCGCTTGGCATTGCTGAAGTCGTATTCGTCTTTCATTGATCAAGCCTCCATATATCGACGCCGCTCATTTTTGGTCGCGATGCGTGCCGAAATGATTCGAACGAAATTCGGATCACGATAGGTGTACGCAACAACTAACAAACGACCTCTGGCATCCAGCCCCATGATGATCCACCGCTGCTCATCGTGATGATTGTCTTGCAGCGAGAGGGCTCTCTCGTCATAAAACACGGCCTCCGTTTCCGCGAGGCTGATGCCTTGATGCTTTAATTTGTTAGCGGCGTTCTTTGCCTTGTGATACTGAATTTCGAATGGCTTCATTATGCATACTTTATATGTATAAGCGAGGGGCGTCCGTGCCAACGGTCGCTTGGAGCTCTGAAGACTAGCGGGCGAGGGGAAAGGCAGCGGAGGGATGTATTTCAAAATTTTTGCGGGGGGGGGGGGGGGGGGGGGCCCCCCCCC
>NZ_CATKPT010000027.1:0-60314 GCF_949768125.1 Pseudomonas sp. IT-P253
GCCCGCGAAGGGTGCGCCTCGGTTTACAGCTCTACGACGACAGCCTGAGAAGCACGGGTCGCCTTGGCACGAGCCGCTTCAATCGACTCATCACGCGCCAACGCCACACCCATCCGGCGCTGGCCATTGACCTCAGGCTTGCCAAACAAACGCAACGCCGTGTCTGGCTCGCTCAACGCAGCGCCCAGGTTAGCGAAAGCAGTCTGGGTCGATTGCCCTTCCACCAGGATCACCGCTGAAGCCGACGGCCCGAATTGACGGATCAACGGAATCGGCAGGCCCAGAATCGCCCGTGCGTGCAGCGCAAACTGCGACAAGTCTTGGGAAATCAGGGTGACCAGGCCGGTGTCGTGCGGACGCGGCGACACTTCGCTGAACCACACCTGATCGCCTTTGATGAACAGCTCGACGCCAAACAGGCCACGACCGCCCAAGGCTTCGGTGACCGCTTTGGCCACACGTTCGGATTCGGCCAGGGCAATCGGGCTCATGGCTTGTGGCTGCCAGGATTCCTGGTAGTCGCCTTTCTCCTGACGGTGACCGACTGGCGCGCAGAACGTGGTGCCACCGATGTGACGCACGGTCAGCAGGGTGATTTCGTAATCAAAATCGATGAAGCCTTCGATGATCACGCGACCTTTGCCAGCACGGCCGCCTTCCTGGGCGTAATCCCAAGCGGTCTTCACGTCATCGGCGCTGCGCAGCAGGCTCTGGCCTTTGCCCGACGAGCTCATCACTGGCTTGACCACACACGGGAAGCCCAGGTCCTGAACCGCCTTGCTGTAATCCTCGAAGGTATCGGCAAAGTGGTACGGCGAGGTCGGCAGGTCCAGCTCTTCGGCGGCCAGGCGACGGATGCCTTCGCGGTTCATGGTCAGCTGCGTGGCGCGCGCGGTCGGAATCACGGTGAAGCCTTCGGCTTCCAGTTCGACCAGGGTCGCGGTGGCGATGGCTTCGATTTCCGGCACGATAAAGTGCGGTTTCTCGGCTTCGATCACCGCACGCAGGGCGGCGCCGTCGAGCATGTTGATCACATGGCTGCGATGCGCAACTTGCATGGCCGGAGCGTTGGCATAGCGGTCGACGGCGATGACTTCAACGCCCAGGCGTTGCAGCTCGATCACCACTTCTTTGCCCAACTCACCACAGCCACACAGCAATACGCGGGTCGCGGTTGGCGACAATGGAGTTCCGATACGGGTCATCTCAGGTCCTCAAAGGAGCGGATCATCGAGGGATGCAGCGCCACGCGCGCTTCCCATGGGGAGAAAGCGCGGCATTTTACATGAACCGCAGGGTTTGGCTTCAGCTGACAACGGAGTACTTCAGACACAAACAAGCGCCAAACCTCAAACACTCACCTTGTAGCCGCCGAACGCAGGCTGCGCCAGCGGCTACAGGTCCGGTGTTTTTCCTGGCATCCAGAGCAACCCACTCGACTTGGCCCGCTCGTGACACAACCCCAACACCTTGCGCCGTTCTTCGTTTTCCATCCGGCTCCAGCGCGTGATCTCTTCCACCGTACGCTGACACCCAATGCAAATGTCATCGTCGTCCAGCGCACACACATTCACGCAGGGCGATCGTACGGGACGTTCGGGCGTGCTCATTCTTCCTGCTCGACCAGATCGCGTGCATAACGCTGAGCGTTATGCACATAGTGGGCGGCGCTGGCTTCCAGCATCTTCTTCTGCGGCTCGGTCAGCTCGCGCACCACTTTGCCGGGCGAACCCATGACCAACGAACCGTCCGGAATTTCCTTGCCTTCGCCGATCAGTGAATTGGCGCCAATGATGCAGTTCTTGCCGATTTTCGCGCCGTTGAGAATGACCGCGTTGATGCCGATCAGGCTGTAATCGCCGACGGTACAACCGTGGAGCATGGCGTTGTGGCCGATGGTCACGCCGGTGCCGACGGTCAGCGGATAGCCCATGTCCGTGTGCATGACGGTGCCGTCCTGGACGTTGCTGTTCTTGCCGATCAGGATCAGTTCGTTGTCGCCCCGCAGCACGGTGTTGAACCAGACGTTGGCGCCCTCTTCCAGTTTGACCTTGCCCACCAGTACAGCGTTGGGGGCGACCCAGCTCTGCGGATGGGTTTCGACGCGGGCGTCGCCCAGGCGATATTTCATCTTATTGTCCTCAAGGCCAGGCCGGCTCTCTAGCAAAAGCAAGGGTCACGCCATACGAACGATGGCTTCAAATATTGATAAAGCTTTTTGGGGGGTGGTGCAGGCTGATGTCGGCGTCATACAACAGGTTGATCAACTCGACGATCATGATCGCCGTCAGGCCCCAGATCTTGTATTCGCCAAAACGATAACTCGGCACATACCAACTGCGCCCCTGGTAATCGATGCGATGCGTGTGTTCCCGAGGATCCTTGCGAAAGAACTCCAGCGGCACGCTGAACACCGCGGCGATCTCGGCATCGTTGGCCAGGTATTCAACAAAATCCGGGATCACCCCGACATAAGGCGTGACCTTGATGCCATGCAGGGAAATCAGCGGGCTTAGCGGGCCGATGACTTCGACCAGCCCTGGCGGCAAGCCGATTTCTTCTTCGGCTTCGCGCAGCGCAGTGAAAATCAGGTCCGGGTCTTCGGGGTCGCGACGTCCACCGGGAAAGGCGACTTCGCCGCCATGGGTCGAGAGCCCGCTGGCACGCAGGGTCAGAACCAGTTCCGGCTCTTCACTGCGGGTGATGGGCACCAGTACCGCGGCCTCCGGGAAACGTCGGTCAGTCTCCAGCGTGCGCGGTGTGTGATTGCTTACCCTATGCAGTAGCTCGTCCAGCATGAGTGTTCTCGATCTGTGCCTTACATTGCATCATGCACCAATCGAACCGACCGCCCAACCCCCGAACTGCTGTGTGTCGCTAAACGACAACTTGCCGACTGACACCGCTGCACGCCAAGATAGGCGCAGCATTCAGGAACCCAAGCATGAAATTTTGCAGTCAGTGCGGCAACCCGGTGACCCAGCGCATTCCCGAAGGCGATTCGCGCCTGCGTTTTGTCTGCGACAGCTGTCACGCGATCCACTATCAAAACCCCAATATCGTTGCCGGCTGCGTGCCGACCTGGGGCTCCAAAGTGTTGCTGTGCCGACGTGCCATTGAGCCACGACTTGGTTACTGGACCCTGCCCGCCGGTTTCATGGAAAACGGTGAAACCATCGAGCAGGCGGCTATTCGCGAGACGGCCGAAGAAGCCTGCGCCCGGGTGCGCAATCTGAGCATCTATACCTTGATCGACGTGCCGCACATCAGCCAGGTGCATGTGTTCTTCCGTGCCGAGCTGGTCGACCTGGATTTTTCCGCCGGCCCCGAGAGCCTGGAAGTGCAGCTTTTCGAAGAAGCCGACATCCCTTGGTCCGAGCTGGCTTTCCGCACGGTGGGCCGTACCTTAGAATGCTTCTTCGCTGACCGGCGGGCCGAGGTCTACCCCGTGCGGTCCGAATCGATCCCGCCGCTTGCCCAGCCTGCCATCACTTAATCTCAACGTCGGTAGACTTACCGTCGCAAAAAGATCGCAACCTGCGGCAGCACCTAAAACAAACATCTATAAATATATAGTCGCGACACTTTTCGGGAATCGTTTCAATGCGCTGGTTGCTTGCCCTGTTTTGCTTGTCATTCGTCGCTGTCTCCCAGGCTTCTGTAGCGGAAACCCTGGACGGCAAAGTCATCGAAAAAGTACTGATTCTGAAATCCGCCCACCAATTGCAATTGATCAACGACGGCAAGCCGCTCAAGACCTATCGCATTTCCCTGGGCAAACACCCCACGGGGCCGAAGCTGATGGAAGGCGACAAACGCACGCCGGAAGGTCTCTATTGGGTGGACTGGCGCAAAGTCAGTGATCGCTTCAACCTGGCGATGCACATCTCCTACCCGAACATCAGCGACTCCGCCCGCGCGCGGCGCGAAGGCGTCGAACCCGGCGGCATGATCATGATCCACGGCACCCCGGACACTGAAGACACCCCCGAAGACCTGTTCCACACTCTGGACTGGACCGACGGCTGCATCGCCATGCGCAACATGGACATGCGTGAAGTCTGGGGCCTGGTGCCAGATGGCACGATGATCGAAATCCGCCCGTAATCCCCGCCACAACAGCATCCGCAATACTGACAAACCTCTTCGCGAGCAGGCTCGCTCCCACATTGGATCGTGTAGCGCGAGTCAGTGTGGGAGCGAGCCTGCTCGCGAAAGGGCCTTCCAAAAATGAAGGTATTCACGCAGACCCAGCTAACCTGTCTCTGCACTGAACACGCTTTCGAATTATCCGTTATCCCCACGTCATCATTGAAACCACCGCCAACCTGCCCCATCTAAGACCCATACTCCATTGCGCAGGTGCCCCATGAGCGACCAGCAAGAATTCCCCGAAGACCCGAGCGAATACGCCGACCCAGAGAACGCCGAACACCACTCCACCGGCAAAGGCCTCGCCCTGCCAGGCCAGAACCTGCCGGACAAGGTCTACATCATCCCGATCCACAACCGCCCGTTCTTCCCGGCCCAAGTGTTGCCGGTCATCGTCAATGAAGAACCGTGGGCCGAAACCCTCGACCTTGTCAGTAAATCCGATCACCACTCCCTGGCCCTGTTCTATATGGACACGCCCCAGGAAGACCCACGGCATTTCGACACTTCGGCCCTGCCGCTCTACGGCACACTGGTCAAGGTGCATCACGCCAGCCGCGAAAACGGCAAACTGCAATTCGTCGCCCAGGGCCTGACCCGCGTGCGCATCCGCACCTGGCTCAAGCACCATCGCCCACCGTACCTGGTGGAAGTCGAATACCCGCACCAGCCCACCGAGCCGACCGACGAGGTCAAGGCCTATGGCATGGCGCTGATCAACGCGATCAAGGAACTGCTGCCGCTCAACCCGCTGTACAGCGAGGAGTTGAAAAACTACCTCAACCGCTTCAGCCCCAACGACCCCTCGCCGTTGACCGACTTCGCCGCCGCCCTGACCTCGGCCACCGGCAGTGAACTGCAGGAAGTGCTCGACTGCGTCCCCATGCTCAAGCGCATGGAAAAAGTCCTGCCGATGCTGCGCAAGGAAGTCGAAGTCGCGCGCCTGCAAAGAGAAATTTCCGCCGAAGTTAACCGCAAGATCGGTGAGCATCAGCGCGAGTTCTTCCTCAAGGAACAACTCAAGGTCATCCAGCAAGAGTTGGGCCTGACCAAAGATGACCGCAGCGCCGACATCGAACAGTTTGAGCAGCGCCTGGAAGGCAAGGTATTGCCCGCCCAGGCGCAAAAGCGCATCGAAGAGGAAATGAACAAGCTGTCGATCCTCGAGACCGGCTCGCCGGAGTACGCGGTAACCCGCAACTACCTCGACTGGGCAACCTCGGTGCCGTGGGGCGTGTACGGCGACGACAAACTCGACCTCAAGCGCGCACGCAAGGTGCTGGACAAACACCATGCAGGCCTTGACGACATCAAGGACCGGATCCTCGAATTCCTTGCGGTCGGTGCTTATAAAGGCGAGATCAGCGGCTCCATCGTGCTGCTGGTCGGCCCGCCGGGCGTGGGTAAAACCAGCGTCGGCAAATCCATCGCCGAATCCCTGGGCCGGCCGTTCTACCGCTTCAGCGTCGGCGGCATGCGCGACGAAGCCGAGATCAAGGGCCACCGCCGCACGTACATCGGCGCACAACCGGGCAAACTCGTGCAGGCGTTGAAAGACGTCGAAGTGATGAACCCGGTAATCATGCTCGACGAAATCGACAAGATGGGCCAGAGCTACCAGGGCGACCCAGCCTCGGCGCTGCTGGAAACCCTGGACCCGGAACAGAACGTCGAATTCCTCGACCATTACCTGGACCTGCGTCTCGACCTGTCGAAAGTACTGTTCATTTGCACCGCCAACACCCTGGACTCGATCCCCGGTCCGTTGCTTGACCGGATGGAAGTCATCCGTCTGTCGGGCTACATCACCGAAGAAAAGATCGCCATCGCCAAGCGTCACTTATGGCCGAAGCAGCTGGAAAAGGCTGGAGTGTCCAAAGCCAGCTTGTCCATTAGCGACAGCGCGTTGAAGGCGTTGATCGACGGATACGCGCGCGAAGCCGGCGTGCGCCAGCTGGAAAAACAACTGGGCAAACTGGTGCGCAAAGCCGTCGTGAAGTTGATCGATGAGCCGAACGCGGTGATTAAACTCGGCCCGAAAGACCTCGAAGCGTCACTCGGGCATCCCGTGTTCCGCAATGAGCAAGTCCTCTCCGGCACCGGCGTCATCACCGGGCTGGCCTGGACCAGCATGGGCGGCGCGACCTTGCCGATCGAGGCCACACGTATTCACACGCTGAACCGTGGTTTCAAACTCACCGGGCAACTGGGTGACGTGATGAAAGAGTCGGCCGAAATCGCCTACAGCTATGTCAGCTCCAATTTGAAGTCGTTTGGCGGTGATCCGAAGTTCTTCGACGAAGCCTTTGTGCACCTGCACGTACCCGAAGGCGCCACCCCGAAAGATGGCCCGAGCGCCGGCGTGACCATGGCCAGCGCCCTGCTTTCGCTGGCGCGCAATCAACCGCCGAAGAAAGGCGTCGCCATGACCGGCGAATTGACGCTGACCGGGCATGTACTGCCGATTGGTGGGGTGCGCGAGAAAGTAATTGCGGCGCGGCGGCAGAAGATCTTCGAGTTGATCCTGCCGGAACCCAATCGCGGAAGCTTCGAAGAACTGCCCGAGTACCTGAAGGAAGGGATTACCGTGCATTTCGCCAAGCGCTTTGCGGATGTGGCGAAGATTCTGTTCTGACGGTGATGCAGTGCCTGCATGATCGCTTTCGCGAGCAGGCTCGCTCCCACAGGGTTATAACTGTCCCCTGTGGGAGTGAGCCTGCTCGCGAAGACGTCGGCACTAACACCGCCAATTCCCGGCGCCGTCACACTTCGTCTCATCTTCAGTTATGCTCGCCGTTCGTCGTGAATGCCGGAGCCGCTGACCTTATGTCCCCCACCCGCCTGTTTGTCCCCCTTGCCCTCGCCTTGCTGGCCGCGTGTGCCACGCCCCCCAAACAGAACGTGACCGTGGAAAAACAAAGCGAGTGCCCGGCGATCCTGCACAACGGGCAGAACCTGATCCTGACACTGCCAAGCAACCCGACCACGGGTTATCGCTGGGCAATCCAGGATTCCGCCGGTGGCGTGCTGCGCGCGCTCAGCCCTGAGGTTTACAGCAACCCGCAAGATGCCGGTGTGGTGGGTGCGGCCGGGATCTCGACCTGGCGCTTTCAGGCGTTCGCTACCGGCACAGGCCGTTTGCGTCTGACCTCACAACAACCGTGGGCCCCGGAAGTGCTGCCGGTAGAAACCTTCGACTGCGCAATCTCGGTTAACTGATGATGGGCTGGCTGATCCTGGCGCTGATGGGTGCAGTGACCTTTCTCTATGGTGTCAGCGTGCATGCCGCGCTGCTCTGCCTGCTGGTCAAACCGTTGCCGGTGCTGGCCTTGCTCGGGTGGCTGCATGATGCGCCGCCCACCGAGTATCGGCGCTGGATCAGCCTTGGATTGATTTTCTCCCTGCTCGGCGATGTGTTGCTCGCATGGCCGGGGGATTTGTTCGTGTTCGGCCTCGGGGCATTTCTGGTCACCCACCTGGCGTACCTGAAAGCGTACGTGAGCGATTGCCGGCGACTGGCGCCGGTACCACTGATCCTGGCGCTCGGCGTTGGCGCGGTGCTGTTGGGAATTCTGATTTCTCACGGTCTGGGACCGTTGCTGATCCCGGTGATCGTTTACGGCCTGGCCATCAGCGCGATGCTTTGGCGGGCACTGGCCAGGCTCGGTAGCGACGTGCCCGAGCGCTCGGCGTTGCTGGCGGCAGCGGGGGCTGTGGCATTTGTGTTTTCGGACAGCGTAATTGGCATCAGTCGGTTTGTAATGCCGTTCGAGGCAGCACCTTATGTGATCATCCTCAGCTACTGGCTGGGGCAATGGGGAATCACAGCCTCGGCGTTCGGTCCAAAACCGCGCTGAATTCATCGCGAGCAAGCTCGCTCCCACAGGTACAGTGCAATCCTTGTGGGAGCGAGCTTGCTCGCGATAGCGGTATCGCTGACGACGCGGAGGCCAGAGCCTGTCCAGCGGTTTATCAGACAACCCGCGCATCCACGCGCCAAGTTGGCTAAAATGCCGTCCTTTTCAACCGAAGCCGCTGGAACTGCCGTGAGCAAAGAACCCGATCGCCTTTTCGCCCAGCCTTTGGCCCAGGTGCCTGACTTCGCCTTTAACGAGGACGTGGTGCGGGTGTTCCCGGACATGATCAAGCGCTCGGTGCCGGGTTATCCGACCATCGTAGAAAACCTCGGTGTGCTCGCCGCGCAGTTTGCCCAGCCCAACAGCGTGCTCTACGACCTGGGTTCCTCCCTCGGTGCCGTGACCCAGGCCTTGCGTCGTCATGTGCGCACCGACGGCTGTCGCGTCATTGCTGTGGATAACTCCACTGCGATGGTCGAGCGTTGCCGCGAGTACCTCAACGGTCAGGACTCGATGTTCCAGGAATTGCTGCCGGTCGAGGTGATCGAAGGCGACATCCTCGCGCTCGATTTCCAGCCAGCCTCTGTCGTGGCGCTGAACTTCACCCTGCAGTTCATCGCCCCGGAGCAGCGCACCGCCTTGCTCTCACGCATTCGCCAGTCGCTGCTGCCCGGTGGTGCGTTGATCCTCTCGGAGAAGCTGCGTTTCAACGACCCCGAAGAACATGCGTTGCTCACCGATCTGCACGTGGCGTTCAAACGTGCCAACGGCTACAGCGAACTGGAAATCGCCCAGAAGCGCAGTGCCATCGAAAACGTCATGAAGCCCGACAGTCTCGAAGAACACCGCGAGCGCCTGCTGGCCGCCGGGTTCTCGAAAGTCGTGCCGTGGTTCCAGTGTCTTAACTTTGCCTCGTTGATTGCCTTGCCATGATTGATTTGTCTCCCCTCGCCCGCCGTTTGGCCGGCACACCGCTGGCCGAATGGGCCAACACCTTGCAAGCGCAACTCGACAAGAAGATGGAGAAAGGTCACGGCGACCTGGAGCGCTGGCAGAGCGCACTGGACGCGTTGCCGAAGATCCAGCCGAGCGAAGTCGATTTGCTCGACGGCCTGATGCTGGACACTGATTGCGACGACGCAACCCGTGTGCAAATGCGCACGGCGTTGATGGGTTTGTCGCCTTGGCGAAAAGGCCCGTTCGATCTGTTTGGCGTGCATGTCGACACCGAATGGCGTTCCGACTGGAAGTGGTCGCGGGTAGCGAAGCACCTGGACCTGAAGGGCAAACGCATCCTTGATGTCGGCTGCGGCAACGGTTACTACATGTGGCGCATGCTCGGCGCCGGCGCCGACAGCGTGATCGGCGTCGATCCGAACTGGCTGTTTTTTTGCCAGTTCCAGGCCGTGCAGCGCTACCTGTCCGAGCCTAACGCCTGGCACCTGCCGTTTCCTTTCGAAGACTTGCCGCCGAACCTGGAAGGCTTCGACACCGTGTTTTCGATGGGCGTGTTCTACCACCGTCGCTCGCCGATCGAGCACTTGCTGGCACTGAAGGATTGCCTGGTCAAAGGCGGTGAATTGGTGCTGGAGACGCTGGTGATCGAAGGCGATCAGCAGCAAGTGTTGGTGCCGGAAGACCGTTACGCGCAGATGCGCAACGTATGGTTCCTGCCGTCGGTGCCTGCGCTTGAATTGTGGCTGCGTCGTGCCGGGTTTACCGATGTTCGCTGTGTGGATGTGAGCGTAACCACGATTGAAGAGCAGCGCGGGACGGAATGGATGAAGTATCAGTCGCTGAGTGATTTCCTTGATCCCGAGGATCACAGCAAGACCATCGAAGGCTTGCCCGCGCCGATGCGCGCGGTGATCGTCGCCCGCAAGTAAACACGATCTCCAACCAATGGAGATCCCCTTGTAGGAGCGAGCTTGCTCGCGATGGAGTGTCAGCTGCATTGATGTCGACTGACACACCATCGCGAGCAAGCTCGCTCCTACAAAATAAGGTTCGGTATTTATTCCGTTGTTTTTGCCCGGCGGGCCTTGAAGAATTCGCTCAACACCGCCCCGCACTCCTCCGCCAACACCCCGCCTTCAAACAACACTCGATGGTTGAGAAAGCCTTGGGTGAAAAACTGTCCCTGGCTTTGCACAATCCCGGCCTTGGGTTCGAGGGCGCCATACACCACCCGCGCAATCCGCGAATGCACGATCAGCCCGGCGCACATGCTGCACGGCTCAAGCGTCACGTACAGCGTACTGCCCGGCAGGCGATAATTGCTCGCGGCCTTTGCCGCAGCACGGATTGCGACCATCTCGGCATGAGCACTCGGGTCGTTGCCGCTGATAGGGCAATTGAAGCCGCGGCCGATGATTTCACCGTCCTGCACCAGCACCGCGCCCACCGGCACTTCGCCCAGGGCCGCCCCCTGAGCGGCCAGCGCCAGCGCTTCGCGCATGAAGTCTCGATCACGGCTGCGATCGATAATTGCGGCGGGACGTATCTGACGCATCATGCCACCTCGATGGCGGCCATCAGGCCGGTTTCCATGTGATCGATCACGTGGCAATGGAACATCCACACACCCGGGTTATCCGCCACCAGCGCCACTTGCGCGCGTTCGTTCTTACCCAACAGGTACGTGTCGGTGAAGTACGGGATAACCTTGTGCCGGTTCGAAGCGATGACCTTGAAGCTCATGCCATGCAGGTGAACCGGGTGTTGATACTGAGTCATGTTCTTCAATTCGAAAATATAGCTCTTGCCCTTCTCAAGCCTGGCAATCGGGCGGTCGGCGCAGGTCTTGTCAGTGATGTCCCACGCCTTGCCGTTGATCTGCCACAGGCTGGGCGGCTTGCCGTTGTCGACGTTCACCGACACCGAGCCGACCCATTCGAAATTGAAGTTGAGTTTCTCGGCATTGGCCAGGTCCGGCTCGGCCACCGGGTTGGCGGGCAACGCAGGCGGCCAGGTGGTGGGTGAATCGCTGTTGGCCACAGAACGGAACGTGCCCAGACGTACCGGGCCGTTGCGCAGGGACAGTTCTTCACCGGCTGGCGGCGCCTTGATCGCCAGACAAATACGCATGCCCGGGCCGAGCCAGTATTCCTTGCCCAGCGGGCGCGGCTCGACGGGGTTGCCGTCCAGCGCATAGATCTGCGCTTCGACGCCCGGAATATTGAGGCGATAGGTCAGCGTGTTGTCGAGGTTGAGCACGCGCACCCGGGTAATCTGCCCGGCCGGCAACTCGATCACCGCTTGCGAGACGCCATTGATGGTCGACAGGCGCCCCGCCGTACCGCCCCGGGCCGCTTCGCGAGGAACGCTGAAGGCGACGAAAGCGCCCTGTTCATCGACGTGCCAGCTCTTGAGGCTCAGGGTCTTCTCGTACTTGAATCCGGTCGGCTCACGCTCTTCGACGATCAGCGGACCGACCAGCCCACGTCCCAGCTCTTCGCTGCTGCTCACGTGGGGGTGATACCAGTAACTGCCAGCGTCGGGAACGCGGAATTTGTAGTCGAAATATTCACCCGGCAACACCGGAAGCTGCGAGACGTAGGGTACGCCATCCATTTCCAGTGGCAGGCGGATGCCGTGCCAGTGAATGGTGGTCGCAACCGGCAGGTGGTTGATGAAGCGCACCCGCAGCCATTCGCCCTGACGCACGCGCAGCTCGGTGCCCGGCGCCGACGGGCCAAACGCCCAGGCTTCGGTCTTATGCCCGGCCACCAGCTCAACGTCCAGCGGCGCGGCGATCAGCTCATAGTCGTGGCCCGCGTTGGCATCCGCCATCTTGCCCAACCAGTAACGCGATGCGCCACCGGCGCCCACGCCAACGACAACAAGACCGGCCAGGCCACCGAGGATTTGGCGACGGGTAAAGGACATGAACTCAACTACCTCACGTATAAGCGGCAAGCACGGGGCCGGCAAAAGGCGAATACGATACACCTGCAATTGCGAAACAGTAAGGGTGGCGCGGCGACTGGTCACACAAAAAGGCCCCGTGAACTCGCGCTCACGGGGCCTTTGCGGTGTTACAGGCGATCAGTCAGATCGGGATCATTCCCACTCGATCGTCGCTGGCGGCTTGCTCGACACGTCGTAAGTAACGCGGGAGATGCCTTCGATTTCATTGATGATGCGGCCGCTGACGGTTTCCAGCAGCTCGTAAGGCAGGTGTGCCCAACGCGCGGTCATGAAGTCGATGGTTTCCACGGCACGCAGGGCAACAACCCAGGCGTAACGACGGCCATCGCCTACTACGCCAACCGATTTCACCGGCTGGAATACTACAAACGCCTGGCTGACCTTGTGGTACCAGTCGGCCTTGCGCAGTTCTTCGATGAAGATGTGGTCAGCGCGACGCAGCAGGTCAGCGTATTCCTTCTTCACTTCACCGAGGATCCGCACGCCCAGGCCCGGGCCCGGGAATGGGTGGCGGTAGACCATGTCGTACGGCAGGCCGAGTTCCAGGCCCAGACGACGGACTTCGTCCTTGAACAGCTCGCGCAGGGGTTCAACCAGCTTGAGGTTCATTTCTTCCGGCAGGCCGCCCACGTTGTGGTGCGACTTGATGACGTGAGCCTTGCCGCTTTTGGCGCCAGCCGACTCGATCACGTCCGGGTAGATAGTGCCTTGGGCGAGGTACTTGATGTTGTCCAGCTTGTTGGACTGGGCATCGAATACGTCGATGAAGGTACGGCCGATGATCTTGCGCTTCTTCTCTGGGTCGGACTCGCCGGCCAGGTTGTTCAGGAACTGCTCTTCAGCGTTGGCGCGGATCACCTTGACGCCCATGTTCTCGGCGAACATGGCCATCACTTGCTCGCCTTCGTGCAGACGCAGCAGACCGTTGTCGACGAAGACGCAGGTCAGCTGGTCGCCGATGGCTTTGTGCAGCAGCGCGGCAACGACCGAGGAGTCCACACCGCCGGACAGGCCGAGCAGTACGTTATCGGTGCCGACCTGGGCACGAATGTTGGCAATGGCGTCTTCAGCGATTTTCGACGGCGTCCACAGCGCTTCGCAGCCGCAGATGTCGAGGATGAAGCGCGAGAGGATGCGACCGCCCTGCTTGGTGTGGGTCACTTCCGGGTGGAACTGCACGCCGTAGTAGCCGCGAGCATCGTCGAACATGCCGGCAATCGGGCAGCTCGGGGTGCTGGCCAGGATGTGGAACTCGTGCGGCATCTTGGTAACTTTGTCACCGTGGCTCATCCACACGTCGAGGCCGAACAGGCCATCGGCGTCGATGTGGTCTTCGATGCCGTCCAGCAGGCGGCTCTTGCCGACGACGTCGACACGGGCGTAGCCGAACTCACGCAGCTCGGAACCTTCAACCTTGCCGCCCAGCTGTTCAGCCATGGTCTGCATGCCGTAGCAGATACCGAAAACCGGCACGCCCAGGTCAAACACAGCTTGCGGTGCGCGCGGGCTGTCGGCGACGTGTACGGACTCGGGGCCGCCGGCGAGGATGATCCCTTTCGGCGCGAATTCGCGAATCGCTTCGTCGTCCATGTCGAACGGATGCAGTTCGCAATACACGCCGATTTCACGCACGCGGCGGGCAATCAGCTGGGTGTACTGGGAACCGAAGTCGAGGATCAGGATGCGGTGAGCGTGAATGTCGAGGGCCATGATTCAGTCTCGTCTAAGTAATTCAGAAACAGTCGTGATTCAGAAACAACTCGGGGCTGAATAAAACAGCCCCGGTTACTTAACTTTTTGCTGGAAGGCTCAACCTACGCGGTAGTTTGGCGCTTCTTTGGTGATCTGTACGTCGTGGACGTGGGACTCGGCCATGCCAGCGCCGGTGATCCGCACGAACTCAGGCTTGGTGCGCATTTCTTCGATGTCGGCACTGCCGGTGTAACCCATCGAGGAACGCAGGCCGCCCATCAGCTGATGGATGATGGCGCTCAGGGTGCCTTTGTAAGGCACACGCCCTTCGATCCCTTCAGGTACAAGCTTCTCGGCGCCTGCCGAGGAGTCCTGGAAGTAACGATCGGAGGAACCTTGAGCCTGGGACATGGCGCCCAGCGAACCCATGCCACGGTAAGCCTTGTACGAACGACCCTGGAACAGTTCGATTTCGCCTGGTGCTTCTTCAGTACCGGCGAACATCGAGCCCATCATCACGCAGGAAGCACCGGCCACGATGGCCTTGGACAGGTCACCGGAGAAACGGATGCCGCCGTCGGCGATCAACGGAACACCGGTGCCTTCAAGGGCCGCGGCGACGTTGGCGATGGCACTGATTTGCGGGACGCCGACACCGGCGACGATGCGAGTGGTGCAGATCGAGCCTGGGCCGATACCGACCTTGACGGCATCGGCGCCCGCTTCGGCCAAGGCCTTGGCAGCAGCGCCGGTGGCGATGTTGCCGCCGATGACCTGCACTTCAGGGAAATTCTGTTTGACCCAGCGAACGCGATCGATCACGCCTTTGGAGTGACCGTGAGCGGTATCGACTACCACCACATCAACGCCGGCGTGGACCAGAGCGGCTACGCGGTCACCGGTGTCTTTACCGGTACCGACTGCAGCACCCACGCGCAGACGACCTTGATCGTCCTTGCTGGCCAGCGGATACGCCTTGGCTTTTTCGATGTCGTTGACGGTCATCATGCCTTTGAGGGCAAATTTGTCGTCGACGATCAGCACGCGTTCGATGCGGTGTTTGTGCAACAGTTCGCGAACATCGTTCTTGTCGGCGCCTTCCTTGACCGTGACCAGGCGCTCTCTAGGCGTCATCACTTCACGGACGGTGGCATCCAGGCGGTTTTCGAAACGCACGTCACGGGAAGTGACGATGCCGACGAGGTCGCCATCGTGCAGTACCGGAACGCCGGAAATGTTGTGCATGCGGGTCAGTTCGAACAGTTCACGAACCGTGGCGTCAGCCTCGATGGTGATCGGGTCCTTGACCACGCCGGCTTCGTAACGCTTGACCTTGCGAACTTCGGCAGCTTGCTGCTCGATGGTCATGTTCTTGTGGATAATGCCGATGCCACCTTCCTGAGCCATGGCAATTGCCAGACGGGCTTCAGTGACGGTGTCCATGGCGGCAGAAACCAGAGGAATATTCAGCTCGATGCCACGGGTTAGGCGGGTCTTGAGACTGACTTCGTTAGGAAGTACCTCGGAATAACCAGGCACTAAGAGAATGTCGTCGAATGTCAGAGCTTCTTGGCTGATACGCAGCATCGCGGGGGCTCCCGAGCGGGAAAATGGAAGCGCGCCATTATAGTCAGACACCCCCTCGGGTTCAATGTAAAACTCTGTCTATTATTGGCATTACTGACATACGGGGATTGTTGCAGCTCCTACGGGGTTTACAATTCGACCTTGACCCAACTCACGGGTTGATCCAGCCAGTCGGCAAACTCATCGATAAAACTCTGCTTGAACCCGGCCTCGGCCCAGTTGTTGAAGATGAATCCCAGGTTGGAAAAACCGCATTCCTGCAAGAACAGAAACCCGTTGATGTCATCTTCATGTCCGCATTCGGGGCAGGTGAAGTTGTCGGTGCGCCCCGGCATCCACTCTTCCAGGCTTTCGAACAGCGCCTCGCCGATTTCCTTGCGGCATTCCGCGCAGCCCGCCTCGCCCAGAAAGCCCTTGGCCGGGGTGTAGATGCAGCGTTTGGTGATGATCTCCAGGCCGTTGACCGGTTCGCCGAACGGCAGCGCCTCCGGGTGCAAGACCACGGCGCGGGCACCGTCGGCGAGTGCGTGGCCCATGCGATTACCTGTGCGGCCGCAGGTGGTCAGCTCTTCCTTGATGATGTTCTTGCGCACCAGCCAACGCACGACCGCCCGGGCCCGGGGTTCGTGTACCGGCAATGTGGAGATTTTCGGGACGATGATGCTTTGGGAATTCATGGTGCAAGCCTGCTGCGTCAAATGGATTTTCTGCGGTGCGCCGGATGACGCCTTCGCGGGCAAGCCTCGCTCCTACGGGTTCGGTGTCGTTCGATACATTTTGCGACGACATAAATCCTGTAGGAGCGAGGCTTGCCCGCGAAGGCGTCCGAACGGCCGGCAGCTTAATCCCTGACGAAATCCGGTCAAGTACTCAAATACCGCCCGATCAAGGCAATCCCGCTGGCCAGCACCAACCAGGTCACCAGCCGCACGAACGCCTCCCGGGACAGCTTCAGGGTCAACCGCCGGCCAATCCACAGCCCCAGCGCCATGGCGGGCAACAAACACACCGCCAGTACCAATAAGGGTAGCTCGGCATACACACCTGCGATGGTGAACAAACTCAAACGCACCACGGTGCTGCAACTGATCAGCGCGCTTTGGGTCGCACGGGCCGCCTCTTTGGGCAACCGGCTGTTCAAATAGATCGCATATAAAAAGCCGCCGCTGCCAAACAATGCCCCGAACATCCCGCCCACCGTGCCCATTGGCACCGCCCAACCGGCAGACAATTGCATCGGACGGGTTTTGACCCACAAGCTGTAAACCGCATAGGCACTGATAAACAGCCCCATCAATAGCAGCAACACATCGGATTTCAGATTCAGCAGAAAAATCACGCCCAACGTACAGCCCACCGCCATGCACGGCAGTAGCCGCAGTAATTCAGGCTTGGCCACATCCTTGCGCGAGGGCAACAGATTGCCGAACGCCGCGACAAAATCCAGCAACACCAGCAGCGGCACGATCTTCGACAGCGGCATGAACAGAATCAGAATCGGCCCGGCCACCAGCGCGGTGCCGAACCCGGCGATGCCGAACACGATGTAGGCCAGGGCGATGCCCAACCCGATCACCAGCCAATCCGTCGCGCCGAATGGCCATTGATGCAACAGTTCAAACACATTCATCCCCACGTCTTCCTTGAATACCTTGGGTGACTGTACAGGTCGCTGAACTGTATCTCGACCTATGTAGCAGCTGGCGAAGCCTGCGTTCGGCTGTGCAGCAGTCGTAAATCAGGTTGCGTGTTGTGTCAGGTGCAGCGCGGTGGATGGATTAGCGACTGCTGCGCAGCCGAACGCAGGCTTCGCCAGCTGCTACATGAATTCGCGAACGTAGAGATTCCCGTGCGAATGCCTTTAAACTGCGCCCCATGATTAAAGATCCCTTTGCAAGACTCGGCCTGGACCGTGAAGTCCTGACTGTCAGCCAGCTCAACGGCCGCGCGCGGGTGTTGCTTGAAGACGTGTTCAGCAACATCTGGGTTGAAGGTGAAATTTCCAACCTCGCCCGTCCGGCGTCCGGCCATGTGTATTTCACCCTCAAGGACAGTGGCGCTCAGGTCCGTTGCGCGCTGTTCCGGCAGAACGCCGCACGGGTTCGTCAGGCGCTCAAGGATGGGTTGGCGGTCAAGGTTCGCGGCAAGGTTTCGCTGTTCGAGGGCCGTGGTGACTATCAGCTGATTCTCGACACCGTGGAACCGGCCGGTGATGGCGCATTGCGCCTGGCCTTTGATGCGCTGAAGGAAAAACTCAGCGCCGAAGGCCTGTTCAGCGCCGACCGTAAGGTGCCATTGCCAGCGCACCCGCAGCGCATCGGCATCATCAGTTCGCCCACCGGCGCGGTGATTCGAGACATCATCAGTGTGTTCCGCCGCCGAGCGCCGCAGATCCAACTGACGTTGATCCCCACGGCCGTGCAGGGCCGCGAAGCCACTGCGCAGATTGTCCGCGCACTGAAACTGGCGGATGCCCGTGGTTTCGACGCGCTGATCCTGGCCCGTGGCGGTGGCTCGCTGGAAGACCTCTGGTGTTTCAACGAAGAAGCCGTGGCTCGCGCCGTGGATGCCTGCGTGACGCCGATTGTCAGCGCCGTAGGCCATGAAACCGACGTGTCGATCAGTGACTTCGTGGCCGACGTTCGTGCCCCCACACCTTCCGCCGCCGCCGAACTGCTGGCGCCGGACTCCAGCGATCTGGTGCGTCGGGTCGAAAGCCTGCATCGTCGATTGGTGATGCGTATCCGCGACCGATTAATGCGTGATCGACTGCGCCTGGAAGGCATTTCCCGCCGTCTGCGTCATCCAGGCGAACGTCTGCGCCAGCAAGCGCAACGCCTGGATGACCTGGACATGCGCATGCGCCGCGCGTTCGAACGCAGCCTTAATACCCGTCGCGAACGGCTGATTCGCCTGGAAACCCGCCTCGCAGGACAACATCCGGGACGGCAACTGGCACTGCTCCGCCAGCGCCTCGACAGCCTCGCCGAACGCCTGCCGCGTTCAATGCGCGAAGGCCTCAAGGCCCGTCGCCTGCAACTGCAAACCCAGGTGCAGACGCTGCATGTGGTCAGCCCTTTGGCGACCCTCGGCCGTGGCTACAGCATTTTGCTGGACGAGCGCGGCAACGCGATCCGCAGTGCCAAGCAAACCCATACCGGCCAACGCCTCAAAGCCAGACTCGGCGACGGCGAGCTGCACGTTCGGGTCGAAGACAATCACCTGACGCCTGTCACCCTTTCTTTACTGGATTGATCCATGCCGCGTTTTTTAATTCCGCTGTTATTGCTCTGCCTGACGTTCAACGCCCACGCCGACAGCTACATCACGCGCCTGCTGAATAAACCGGTACCGGGCGGCGTGGCCGTGGTGGACCTGGGCACCTCCGCCCAGGCGCCGAAAGCCAGCTACCAGGGCAAACCCGTGTTGGTGGTCAAGGAACAGAACAATTGGCTGGCCATTGTCGGCGTGCCATTGACGGTTAAGCCGGGCATCCAGCAGGTCAGCAGTGGCGGTCGCAATCTGAAATTTACGGTCGGCAACAAGAAGTACCCGGAGCAGCACATCACCCTGAAGAATACGCAGCAGGTCAATCCGAACCCGGAGAATCTCAAGCGCATCGAGGGCGAGTTGGCCGAGCAGATCCAGGCCTACCGCAGCTTCAGCCCGACCACCCCGAGCAACCTGTTACTGGACAAACCGGTCAACGGGCCGCTGTCGAGCAAGTTTGGCGTGCGCCGGTTCTTCAACGGAGAAGAACGCAATCCTCACGCCGGCCTGGACTTCGCCGTGCCTGCCGGAACGCCGATCAAGACGCCGGCGGCGGGCAAAGTGATCCTGATCGGTAACTACTTTTTCAATGGCAACACGGTATTTGTCGACCATGGCCAGGGCTTTATCAGCATGTTTTGCCATATGTCGAAAATCGACGTGCAGGTGGGTCAGCAACTGGCTCGCGGCAGTGTGGTTGGGAAAGTCGGCTCGACCGGGCGCGCGACCGGGCCGCATATGCATTGGAACGTCAGCCTGAATGATGCGCGGGTGGATCCGGCGATTTTCATTGGTGCGTTTCAGCCATAAACTGTCGTTGGGGCTAGCGGCCCCTTCGCGGGCAAGCCTCGCTCCTACAGGATTTATGTGATTTTGCGGTCACCGAAAACCTGTAGGAGCGAGCGGTGCGGCGATCCGACTTGCCCGCGAAGGCGGCCTCACTGGCGCCGACTATTCCGCCTCCAAGTCCTCAATCCCATGCACTTCCCGGTCCGCCAGGCAATGTTTGATCCAGGCTTGGGTCTCCTCTGAAAATCCGGTCAATTCCTCAGGCGTGATCAACTCCCGGGCACACAGCCCGAGCAAGTGAGAGCGGGCCTCATGTCGTGAAAACCTGAAAACACCAAACGCCCAATACAGTTCCTTTTGTCCGGCCTTGAGCAACTCTTCGCTGGCGTCTATCCGCTCATAAGGCGTCAGGCTCTTGTCCATCACCGTGCGCTCGACCTCTTCCATGATCCGCACACACATCCGCTCGTGGGCCAAAGGACGCAACGCGCTGTAACGCTTCCAATCCGACTCGTTCATTGCCGACTCCTGCTTGTCAGTCGTCTTGCTGAGGCTTTAAGAATAGCCGTGCTGAAACGGCCCGACGCGCAAATCCTACAATTGCGCATCGCTCAAACCTCGCGCAAACATCAAGACAATCACCGACCATCAGAGCAATAAAATCTCGATAAACACGACTTTTCGGGTATTCCTCTCAATTTTTTTCGACTGCTTGCCATCCTTCCCCCTCGCGGTTAGGGTTGAAGGCATGAAAACCTCTCACACCCTCATTCAGCTTCGCCAGCACCGCAGCCTGTGCCTCGTCAGCGCACGACTGCCAGGCTGAATTGCGATGCCTCGCCCTACGCTTTTCCCCAAGAACAATTGATCCACCGGCAGGCCGCCTCTTTTCGGCCCCTACATTAAGGAATTCCCGATGAGCATGCTCAAAGACCCGTCTTCGAAATACCGCGCCTTCCCGACCATTGATATTCCGGATCGCATCTGGCCGTCGAAGACCATCACCACCGCGCCGATCTGGTGCAGCTCGGACCTTCGTGACGGCAACCAGTCGCTGATCGAGCCAATGGACGCGGTCAAGAAGCTGCGTTTCTGGAAAACCCTGGTGTCGGTGGGCGTGAAAGAGATCGAAGCGTCCTTCCCGGCGGCTTCACAAACCGACTTCGACTTTGTGCGCACCTTGATCGAAGGCAACCACATCCCGGACGACACCACGATTCAGGTGCTGACCCAGGGCCGTGAAGACCTGATCGAGCGTACCTTCGAATCCCTGCGTGGGGCGAAGAAAGCCATCGTCCACCTGTACAACGCGACCTCGCCTTCGTTCCGCCGCATCGTCTTCAACCAGGACAAGGACGGGATCAAGGAAATCGCCGTGAGCGCGGCCAAGCTGTTCGTCAAATACGCTGCCCAGCAGCCGGACACCGAGTGGACCTTCGAATACTCGCCGGAAACCTTCAGCGCCACCGAACTGGAATTCGCCAAGGAAGTCTGCGACGCGGTGATCGAAGTCTGGAACCCGACGCCTGAGCACAAGATGATCCTCAACCTGCCAGCGACCGTCGAATGCGCCACACCGAACATCTATGCCGACCAGATCGAATGGTTCGGCCGTCACATCAACCGTCGTGACAGCGTGATCATCAGCCTGCACACCCACAACGACCGTGGCACTGGTGTTGCCGCTACCGAGTTGGGCCTGATGGCCGGCGCCGACCGCGTCGAAGGTTGCCTGTTCGGCAACGGCGAACGCACCGGTAACGTCGATCTGGTGACCGTGGCCTTGAACCTCTACACCCAGGGCGTGAACCCTGAGCTGGACTTCTCCGACATCGACGGCGTGCGCAAAGTCGTCGAAGAGTGCAACCAGCTGCCGGTGCACCCACGTCATCCGTACGTCGGCGACCTGGTTCACACCGCGTTCTCCGGCTCCCACCAGGACGCCATCCGCAAGGGCTTCGCGCAGCAGAAACCTGACGCGCTGTGGGAAGTACCGTACTTGCCGATCGACCCGGCCGACATCGGTCGCAGCTACGAGGCGGTGATCCGCGTCAACAGCCAGTCGGGCAAGGGCGGTATCGCTTACCTGCTGGAACAGGAATACGGCATCAACTTGCCACGTCGCATGCAAATCGAATTCAGCCAGGTCGTGCAGCGTGAAACCGATCGCCTGGGCCTGGAGATGACCGCCCAGCAGATCCACGCGCTGCTTCACAGCGAATACTTGCAGGCCAACACTCCGTACGCGCTGGTCAGCCATCGCCTGCAGGAAGAGAACGGTCACAGCGCCGTGGAAGTGGAAGTCTCCAGCCAAGGCCAGGGCGAAACCAACCTGCACTGGCGCGGCAAGGGCAACGGTGCCCTGGAAGCACTGGTGGCCGGTCTGCCGATCCCGGTGGAAATCATGGACTACAACGAACACGCCATCGGCGCGGGCACCAATGCCAAGGCCGCGGCCTACATTGAACTGCGGGTGAATGGTGAGCGTGCAGTGCACGGCGTTGGCATCGATGAAAACATCACCACCGCCAGCTTCAAGGCGCTGTTCAGTGCGCTGAACCGCTCCCTGAGCCAGCCGGAAGCGAAAGCGGCGTAAGCGTTCGCTGAAATACAAAAGGCCCCGGGGTGAGAACCTCGGGGCCTTTTGTTTGTCTGGGATTTTTGCGTTGCCTGATATGCCCCCTTCGCGAGCAAGCTCGCTCCCACAGTTGATCACATTCCAATGTGTGCGAGTCTGCTCGCGAAGGGGCCATCACAGGTAGCGCTAATCTCAGGTGAACTCGAACGTATCGGCATCCAGATTCGCCGGAAAACGTGTGCGGTAAGCCACCAGTTCCGCAGCGTCCAGCACCACCTGAAATACCCCATCGGCGTCGCCGGCGCTGAGCAATGTTTCACCCTGGAAATCCAGTACCTGACTGTCTCCGGTGTAGGCGAAGCCTTTGCCGTCGGTGCCGATGCGGTTCACCGCCGCCACATAGCAGAGGTTCTCGATCGCCCGCGCCGGCAGCAAACGGTTCCAGTGCTGGCGCCGTGCGCCTGGCCAGTTGGCGGTGTACAGCAACAGGTCGGTGTCCTGCGCGTCGCGACTCCACACCGGAAAACGCAGGTCGTAGCAAATCAGCGGCCGTACTCGCCAGCCCTTGAGCTCGAACTGCACCTGGCGCTCGCCTGGTGTGTAATGGTTATGCTCGCCAGCCATACGGAACAAATGACGCTTGTCGTAGTGCCAGACCTCCCCGTCCGGTCGCGCCCACAACAGACGATTGCGATGGCTACCGTCGGCCGCCTGCACGATCACACTGCCCGTGATCACCGCCTCCAGCTTCGCCGCCTGAACCCGCAACCATTTACTGGTTGGTCCGTTTTCCGGCTCGGCAAGGGTCTCGGATTCCATGGAGAAACCGGTGGTGAACATTTCTGGCAGGATAATCAGGTCAGCCCCGCGCGCCTGCTCCAGCAGCTGTTCGAAATGCTCAAGGTTCGCCTGTCGATCATGCCAGGCCAGCGTGGTCTGGATCAGCGCAATGTTAAGCTTGGGCAGTGCACTCAAATCACGCATAGTTTTTCCGCTGCTTCACGCAGGGTCTCCTCACGCTTGGCAAAGCACAGTCGCACCAGGCGCTGGCCTTCAGGCGGCGTCTGGTAGAACACCGAGATCGGAATACTCGCGACGCCGTGCTCGCGGGTCATCCAGAGCGCCATCTCGACGTCATTGAGGTCCGGGCGGATCTGCGAGTAATCGACCAGCTGGAAATAAGTACCGGTGACGCGGGTAAAGCTAAAGCGCGACGGCGCCAACAAATCGCAGAACAAATCGCGCTTGGCCTGATAGAAGGCCGGCAGTTCTTCAACATGTTCCGGATGCTCGGCCATGAAGTCGGCCAGCGCGTATTGCAGCGGCGTCACGCCGCAGAAACTGACGTATTGATGAACCTTGCGCAGCTCCGCCGTGAGGGCCGGCGGTGCAACCACATAGCCGGTTTTCCAGCCAGTAACGTGATAGGTCTTGCCGAAGGAACTGACCACGAAGGCGCGTTGATACAGCTCTTCATGGGCCAATACGCTGGCGTGAGACACGCCATCGAACACCAGGTGTTCGTAGACCTCATCGCTGATCACATAGATATCGCGATCACGAATCAACGCCGCCAACTGATCCAGTTCCGCACGACTGATCAGTGCACCACTGGGGTTGTGCGGGCTATTGAGAATGATCATTCGCGTGCGAGGGCTCAGGGCTTCGCCGAGCTTTTGGAAGTCGATACTGAAATCATTCAGGCCCAATGGCACATGCACGCAGCGACCACCGGCCAGCTCGACCGAAGGCTCGTAACTGTCATAGGCCGGATCGAACACGATCACTTCGTCGCCGCTGTGGATAACGGCCTGAATGGCACAGAAGATCGCCTGGGTTGCGCCGGGGGTGACGGTCACTTCGCTGTCGGCATCGACATGCACGCCGTAGCTGCGGGCGATTTTCGCCGCAATCTGTTGACGCAATGCCGGCAGGCCGGTCATTGGCGAATACTGATTGTGACCGTTGGCGATGTGGCGACCGACCGCATCGCACAGCGCCTGCGGAGCATCGAAATCGGGAAAACCCTGGGACAGATTCAGCGCGCCGGTTTGCGCCGCCAGCTGAGACATCTGAGTGAAGATAGTGATGCCGACATTCGGCAGCTTACTGGTGATCATCGGTGATTCCCTGCTCTACACCCGGCTCTAACGGCGGCACGGGAGAGCCCGAGGATAGCCAAACGGCGCCCATAAAAAAAGGGCGCATAAAGCGCCCTTTCCTCAACCCGGTCCTGTAGGAGCGAGCGGTGCGGCGATCCGACTTGCCCGCGAATGCCGCGTTGCGGTGTATCAGGCAACACCGCGTTATCGTTCTTCGCGGGCGAGCCTCGCTCCTACAGGAGCCAGGCAGTCGATAATCAGCGCTTGTCGCGGCGCTTCTTGTCGGCTTTCTTGTGGTGTGACATCAAACGACGCTTCTTGTTGACCTGACGGTCAGTAAGCGTGTTCTTGTTGCCTTCGTACGGGTTCTCGCCGCCTTTGAACTCGATGCGGATCGGTGTACCGACCAGTTTGAGTACACGACGGTAGGTGTTTTCCAGGTAACGGACGTACGACTTCGGAACGCGCTCGACCTGGTTACCGTGGATCACGATGATCGGCGGGTTAGCACCACCCAAGTGGGCATAGCGCAGCTTGATCCGGCGGTTGTTGACCATTGGCGGCGCATGCTCGCCAACCGCATCTTCCAGAATCTGGGTCAGGCGGTTGGTCGGCCAGCGGGTGACCGCAGACTTGAACGAGTTCTGTACGGAGGCGTAGAGGTTGCCCACGCCAGTGCCATGCAAGGCCGAGATGAAGTGGATATCGGCGAAGTCGACGAAGAACAGCCGACGTTGCAGCTCGACCTTCACGAAGTCGCGCTCGCCCGGCGTCATGCCATCCCACTTGTTGATCGCGATAACCAGTGCACGACCTGCTTCAAGGGCAAAGCCCAGCAGGTTGAGGTCATGGTCCACCACGCCTTCGCGAGCGTCCATCACGAAGATCACCACGTTGGCGTCTTTGATCGCTTGCAGGGTTTTAACCACGGAGAACTTTTCGACTTCTTCGTGGATCTTGCCGCGCTTGCGCACACCGGCGGTGTCGATCAGCGTGTACTTCTCGTCGTTACGCTCGAACGGGATGTAGATACTGTCGCGGGTGGTGCCGGGTTGGTCATACACGATAACCCGGTCTTCACCGAGCATGCGGTTAACCAGGGTCGACTTGCCAACGTTCGGGCGGCCGATGATGGCGATCTTGATCCCGTCTTTTTCGCTCGGGCCAGGAATGCGCTTGGCTTCCTCACCTTCGGCAACGTCCTCTTCTTCGCCGTCTTCCGGTTCTTCTTCGTCTTTCGGGAAGTCGCTCAGGGCGATTTCCAGCATCTGGGTGATGCCACGACCATGAGCACCGGCGATCGGAATCGCGTGGCCCATGCCCAACGGGGCGAATTCAGCGCGGGCCATTTCAGGGTCGATGTTGTCGACCTTGTTGGCAACCACGTAAGAACGCTTGTTACGTTTGCGCAAATGCTCGGCGATCATCTGGTCGGCGGCGGTGAAACCGGCCTTGGCATCTACCAGGAACAGAACGACATCGGCTTCTTCAATGGCCAGCAGCGACTGCTCGGCCATTTTTTCGTCCATACCGTGCTCGTCACCGGAAATACCGCCGGTGTCGACCAGAATGTAGGAACGCCCTTGCCACTTGGCCTCACCGTATTGGCGATCACGGGTCAGACCGGACAAGTCACCAACGATGGCGTCGCGAGTCCTGGTCAGGCGGTTGAACAAGGTGGATTTGCCGACGTTCGGTCGGCCCACCAGGGCGATTACGGGAACCATGCGGCTCTCCACTTCGTTATTTCAGAAAATACAAAAGCCGCTGCGAGGCAGCGGCTGGTGCTCGGGGCAATCACTGTGTGTTTTCTTGCAGGAGCGAGCTTGCTCGCGAAAAACGCCAAGACCCCGCGTTTATCCAGGTCGCCAACGTGTAATCGTTGACGTCCATCGCGAGCAAGCTCGCTCCTACAGTCCTACAAACGGTGAAGCCGCTTGGGATCAACCCAAGCATAGTCAAACCTTTACTTAATGGTCAGGGCTTCCAGCTTGCCACTGTTGCCATACACATAAATCGTGTCACCCACCACCAGCGGACGGGCACGCAGGCCGTCGCTGTCGATGCGCTCGCGGCCGACGAAACGACCGTCCACCTGACTCAGCAGGTGCAGGTAACCTTCCATGTCACCGACTGCAACATAGCTGGAGAACACTTCCGGAGCCGACAGCTGACGACGGGCCAGCGAATCGTTGCTCCACAAGGCTGTGGTGGAACGCTCATCGACGCCTTCAACGGTGCCCGAAGACAGGCTCACGTAAACGTTGCCGAAACCCTGGGCGACGCCGGCATAACTGGAAGCATCACGCTGCCAGAGCTGACGACCGCTTTGCAGATCCAGTGCCGCAACGCGGCCCTGATAACTGGCGACATACAGCGTACCGCCGGACAGCAGCAAGCCACCGTCGATATCGACAACGCGCTCCAGCTCCGAACGACCTTGTGGAATCGCTACACGTTGTTCCCACACCGGCACGCCGTTGGAAATATCGAGAGCGACCACTTTACCGGTCGACAGGCCAGCCACCGCGAGGCGGTTGGTCACGATCGGCGCACTGGTGCCGCGCAAGGTCAGGACCGCAGGCGTGCTGTCATACAACCAGCGTTGGTTGCCGGTGGCGGCATCCAGACCGATCAGACGGTCATCCTGAGTCTGGACCACCACAACGTCGCCGTTGTTGGCCGGTGGAGCGAGCACTTCGCTGGACACGCGAGCGCGCCATTTCACTTCACCGTTGATCGCGTCAAGCGCAATGACTTCGCCTTTGAGCGTACCGAACGTGACCAGACCGTAACCCACGCCTATGGCGCCGGAAACAGGCAGGTCGAGGCTCTTCTTCCATTTGACATCACCATTGCTGCGATCCATCGCCATCACGATACCGGTGAGGTCGGCGGCATAAATGGTATCGCCATCGATCGCCGGGACGAGCATGTTGTAGATCTCGCCCTGGCCATTACCGATCGAACGACTCCACTCCTTGTGCAGAACCACTTCTTCTTTGAAGTCGGTCAACTCGGCCGGGGGCAATTCTTTTTTGCCGTTGCTGCTGCAACCCGCGGCCAATATGGCCAGAGCCAGCAATGCTGCATGCTTCCAACGAATCACGTCACGCATCCCCTTTGGCCAGGTCATCCAGCTTGATTTGTAGGCCACCGACCGCCGCTTCATCCGACAGTGCCGCCTTGGCTTTTTGATAGGCCGCGTTCGCTTCGTCAGTACGACCCAGTTGCACCAGCAAATCGCCTTTGAGTTCTTCGCGAGTGGCCAGGAACGCCTTGTCTGCATCACCTTCGAGCAGTTTCAGGGCCTCGTCGGCCTTGTTCTGCGCGGCCAATACCTGCGCCAGGCGCTGACGGGCGATTTCGCCCAGTGCCGGGTTAGCCGGTTTGGCAACAATAGCTTTCAGCTCGCTGGCTGCGTCATCCAGCTTGCCGCTGTCGACTGCGACTTTCGCCACGAACAGGCTGCCGTATTGCGCATAAGCGGTGCCGCCGAACTCGCTGTTGAGCTTGGCGGACAGGTCCGAAACGCGTGCTGCATCAGGCTTGCCGTCAGGCGTCAGCGTGGTTTCGAGCAATTGCTGATAGAGCATTGAGGCGCTTTGCGACTGATTGCTCTGATACTTGTGAAAGGCCTGCCAGCCGAACACGATGACCAGGGCCAACAGGCCGCCAGTGACCAGGGGCTTGCCGTTGCGTGTCCACCAGTCCTTCAAATCCGCCAGCTGTTCGTCTTCGGTACTCGACACCCCAATACTCCTTAATCGCTAATTCGGCTGTTTAGACAGCTTCAACCCTGCACGACGCAGGTGGCCAGGTGTGCAGCAAGCGCATCCCAGGCAATGCTTTGTTGCTCGCCCTGGCCACGCAGGGGTTTGAAACCTACCACTTGCTGGGCCATTTCGTCGTCACCGAGGATCAGCGCATACAGCGCACCGCTCTTGTCGGCCTTCTTGAACTGGCTTTTGAAGCTGCCGGCACCGGCATTGACTTGCAGGCGCAGGTTGGGCAATTGATCACGAACACGTTCACTCAAGGCCAGACCGGCAAGCTCTGCAGCTTCACCAAAGGCACAGAGGTAGACGTCGACCTGACGGGAGATCTCGTCGGGGATTTGCTCCAGGGTTTCAAGCAGCAGCACCAAGCGCTCGATGCCCATGGCGAAACCAACGCCCGGGGTCGGCTTGCCGCCCATCTGCTCGACCAGACCGTCGTAACGACCACCGGCACACACGGTACCTTGGGCGCCCAACTTGTCGGTGACCCATTCGAAAACGGTCTTGCTGTAGTAATCCAGCCCGCGAACCAGCTTCGGGTTGATCACATAAGGAATACCGGCGGCGTCCAGGCGAGCCTTGAGGCCTTCGAAGTGCAGGCGGGATTCTTCGTCGAGGTAGTCGGCCATTTTCGGCGCATCGACCAGCATCGCTTGAGTGTCGGCGTTCTTGGTGTCCAGCACGCGCAGCGGGTTGGTCTTCAGGCGGCGCTGGCTGTCTTCGTCCAGTTTGTCCAGGTGAGCGGACAGGAACTCGACCAGGGCCTCGCGATAGCGACCGCGAGACTCGCTGGTGCCCAGGCTGTTGAGTTCGAGCTTGACCGCATCGCGGATACCCAGCTCGCCCCACAGGCGCCAGGTCAGCACGATCAGTTCGGCGTCGATGTCCGGACCGTCGAGGTTGAACACTTCGCAACCGATCTGGTGGAACTGGCGATAACGGCCTTTCTGCGGACGCTCGTGGCGGAACATCGGACCGATGTACCAGAGTTTCTGCACCTGGCCACCGCCGGTGATCCCATGTTCAAGCACCGCACGCACGCAGGCGGCTGTGCCTTCAGGGCGCAGGGTCAGGGAATCGCCGTTGCGGTCGTCGAAGGTGTACATCTCTTTTTCGACGATGTCGGTCACTTCACCGATGGAGCGCTTGAACAGCTCGGTGAATTCAACGATTGGCATGCGGATCTGCTTATAACCGTAGTTATCCAGCAGACGCGAGACGGTGCCCTCGAAATGACGCCACAGGGGAGTCTGTTCAGGCAGGATGTCGTTCATGCCACGAATGGCTTGCAGAGACTTGCTCACTATAAATCCTTAAATTCGTTCGATCAGCCGCGAGCGATTACTGCTGCGTCGGCTTCGACCTTTTCGGCCGCTTTCTGGCGGATCAAGCGTTCAAGCTCATCCACCAGATTGTCATTCGTCAGTTTCTGCGACGGCTTGCCGTCGATGTAAATCAGGTTTGGCGTGCCGCCGGTCAAGCCGATATGGGCTTCCTTGGCTTCGCCCGGCCCGTTGACCACGCAACCGATGACCGCGACATCCAGCGGCACCAGCAGGTCTTCGAGGCGCCCTTCCAGCTCGTTCATGGTTTTGACCACATCGAAGTTCTGCCGCGAGCAGCTCGGGCAGGCGATGAAGTTGATACCACGGGAGCGCAGGTGCAGGGATTTGAGAATGTCGTAGCCGACTTTCACTTCCTCGACCGGGTCGGCCGCCAACGAGATGCGGATAGTATCGCCAATCCCTTCGGCGAGCAGCATACCGAGGCCCACGGCGGATTTCACCGTGCCTGAGCGCAAACCACCGGCTTCGGTGATGCCCAGGTGCAGCGGCTGGACGATTTCCTTGGCCAGCAGACGATAGGCTTCGACGGCCATGAACACGTCGGAAGCTTTCACGCTGACCTTGAAGTCCTGGAAGTTCAGGCGCTCAAGGTGCTCGACGTGACGCAGGGCAGACTCGACCAGCGCGGCCGGCGTCGGCTCGCCGTATTTCTTTTGCAGGTCTTTTTCCAGGGAACCGGCGTTGACGCCGATACGGATCGGGATCCCGCGATCACGGGCGGCATCGACCACCGCACGCACGCGGTCTTCACGACCGATATTGCCCGGGTTGATCCGCAGGCAATCAACACCCAGCTCGGCCACGCGCAAAGCGATCCGGTAGTCGAAGTGAATGTCGGCCACCAGAGGGACTTTGACCAGTTGCTTGATCTTGCCGAAAGCTTCGGCGGCGTCCATGTCCGGCACCGAAATGCGCACGATATCGACGCCAGCCGCTTCCAGGCGATTGATCTGGGCTACGGTGGCAGCCACATCATTGGTATCGCTGTTAGTCATGCTCTGCACAGCGATGGGCGCATCGCCACCAACCGGGACGTTACCGACCCAGATCTTGCGGGATTCGCGACGTTTGATTGGAGATTCGCCGTGCATGACTTATTGACCCAACTTCAGGCGAGCAGTCTCGCCACTGGTGAACGGAGCGACATCAACCACCTGCCCGTTGTAGCTGACTTGCGCGCCACGGGCGTAGCCTAGACGCACGGCAAATGGTGGCTTGCCACTGACGGTAACGTTTTCGCCTTTACGCTTGAGACCACTCAACAGCACCTTGCCCGTGCCGTCGGTCACTTGCGTCCAGCAATTAGCGGTGAATTGCAGTTGAACCTGACCCTGGCCGGCCACTGGAGCCGCCGCAGGTGAAACAGGCGCGTTCGAGGCAGCCGGAGCCGTCACGACCGGGGCCGGTACTGCAGGAGCAGTCGGAGCCGGATTCGCTGGCGCCGGGACTACCGGAGCAGCGCTGTGAACCGGCGCTGTGGGTGCAGGCGTAGCCGGTGCGGCAGCAGGCGGGGTTGCTTCAGCGGCGGCCGGCGCCTGGGTTGAAGTCTCGGCTTGCGGCAACGCGAGCGCAGTAGCGCCTTCGGCCTGACCTGCCGCGACGGCCTGGTCTTCCGGCTCGTCCAGCGGATGGATCTGCGTGGTGCCGTCGGCACCTTCAACTTCAACGTGTTCCGGGCTCAGGCTGGTCAATTCCTTGGTACGCGACGAGGTTTGATCCTGCCACCAGACAAAACCACCGCCAATCACCGCGATCAGCAACAGCAGGCTGACAATTCGCAAAATGGTGTGGGACACCCGAACAGGCTCTTCGATACGACCCAGGCTGTGAACACTGCTGCCCTTGGAATCGGTTCCGGTGGATTGATCGAACTGCTGCACCAGCACGGTTTGATCCATGCCCAGCAACTTGGCGTACGCGCGAATATAACCGCGAGCAAAGGTATGCCCAGGCAGCTTGTCGAAAGCGCCGGCTTCCAGATTGCTCAGGGAATTGACGGTGAGGTTGAGCTTGAGGGCCACTTCGGCCAGCGACCAGCCATTGCTTTCGCGGGCCTGGCGCAGGGTCTCACCGGGGTTAACGCGATTCGCTGCTACAACTTCGGGATGCGCCGCTTTCATCATTGCTCCGACAGGTATTGCTGATATTCCGGCGTACCGGGATAGAGTCGTTTTAATTGCAGGCCAAAACTGGCGGCCTTGTCGCGATCTTCAAACACTTTTGCCAGCCGAACGCCGAGCAATAGACTACGTGCATTTTGTTCGGTGAGCAGGCTAAAACGGTCGTAATAGTCACGCGCGGGCACATAATGCCTGTCTTCGAAGGACAACTCAGCCATTTCCAGTAATGCGCGTGGCTGTTGACGATTCAAACGCAGGGCTTTTTCCAGTTGCAGCTGGGCCAGATCACGCTGGCCAAGCTTCGAAGCGGTCATGCCAAGGTTCTCGAACACCCGTGAACGCTCAGGATACAGAGTATCGGCAGCGGCCTGCTCAAAGTGCTCGTAGGCCTCTTTGTAACGTTTTTCTTCGAAAAGAAAGCTACCGTAGTTGTTCAGGATTCGCGCATCGCCGGGTCGGGAAGACAGCGCCTTGCGAAAATGCTGGTCCGCCAGCTCCGGTTCCATCTCGGCCTGGAACACCAGGCCCAGCGCCGCATTGGCGTCCGGATCCGAGTCATCCAGGTCCAGCGCTTTCTTCAGCGGCACCTTGGCGCGTTCGGTCATGCCTTGCTGCAAATACCCCAAGCCCAACTGCACATAGGCAGTACGCGCTTCATCACGGCCCTTGCTGGTCTTCATCGGGTTGAAATCGCCCGACAGGACACAACCAGCACAGAGGCTGGCCAACAGCAACAGCAGCGCAAAGCGCAGGGACATGGAGATCCTCTCTTAATTATTGTTCGCAGCGTTCTGTGCGATATCGTTTTCGGCGCTTAACTCGCGCACGGCGATATAACGCTCGCTGCGACGGGTGCGATCCAGCACCTGTCCTACCAATTGACCACATGCCGCATCGATGTCTTCACCGCGGGTGGTGCGGACAGTGACATTGAAGCCTGCATGGTGAAGCTGATCCTGGAACCGGCGAATCGCATTGTTGCTCGGGCGCTCGTAACCGGAATGCGGGAACGGGTTGAACGGAATCAGGTTGATCTTGCACGGAATGTTCTTGAGCAACTCGATCATTTCGACCGCGTGTTCGACCTTGTCGTTAATGTCCTTGAGCAAGGTGTACTCGATGGTCAGCACGCGCTTTTCGCCAAGGGACGACATGTAGCGCTGGCACGACTCGAGCAGCATCTTAAGCGGGTATTTCTTGTTGATCGGCACCAATTGGTTACGCAATGCGTCATTGGGTGCGTGCAGCGACAACGCCAGGGAGACGTCGATGTGCCTGGACAGCTCATCGATCATCGGCACCACGCCCGAAGTGGACAGGGTCACGCGGCGCTTGGAAATCCCGTAGCCCAGGTCATCCATCATCAGATGCATGGCGGCCACGACGTTATCGAAGTTCAGCAGCGGCTCGCCCATGCCCATCATCACCACGTTGGTGATGGCACGGTCGGCGGTCGCCGGGATGCTGCCGAACGATTTGTTGGCAATCCACACCTGGCCGATGACTTCGGCGGTAGTGAGGTTGCTGTTGAAACCTTGCTTGCCGGTGGAGCAGAAACTGCAATCCAGGGCACAGCCTGCCTGGGACGAAACGCACAACGTGCCGCGCTTGCCCTGGGGAATGTACACGGTCTCGACGCAGCTGCCGGACGCCACGCGCACCACCCACTTACGGGTGCCGTCGGTGGAGATGTCCTCGCTGACAACTTCGGGGCCGCGAACCTCGGCAATAACCTTGAGCTTGTCGCGCAAGGCCTTGCTGACGTTCGTCATGGCGTCGAAATCATCGACGCCAAGGTGGTGAATCCATTTCATTACCTGACCGGCACGGAAACGCTTCTCCCCGATTGAGTCGAAGAATTTTTCCATTTCCAGCTGAGTCAGACCCAGCAGGTTGGTTTTTACAGTCGATGTAGTCATGGATTCACCTTCACTCTTAAGCCAATGCTTAGCGAGTGGTTACTTCAGTAGCTGCGAAGAAGTACGAGATTTCGCGAGCAGCAGCGGCTTCGGAGTCCGAACCGTGTACAGCGTTGGCGTCGATCGAGTCAGCGAAGTCAGCGCGGATGGTGCCGGCAGCAGCTTCTTTAGGGTTGGTAGCGCCCATCAGCTCACGGTTCAGAGCGATAGCGTTTTCGCCTTCCAGAACCTGAACGACAACCGGACCGGAGATCATGAAAGCAACCAGGTCGTTGAAGAAACCACGAGCGCTGTGCTCAGCGTAGAAGCCTTCAGCTTCGGCTTTGGACAGTTGCTTCAGTTTCGAAGCTACAACGCGCAGGCCAGCTTTTTCGAAACGAGTGGTGATCTCGCCGATAACGTTTTTTGCAACAGCGTCAGGCTTGATGATGGAGAAAGTACGTTGAACAGCCATGGTGTAACTCCAGAAACGGTAATTTGTGAAAAATTAAACCCGCGAATTATACGCGGGTTCTTGGGTATTGCCTAACCTGCAGCGTGGCTCAGTCGCGTTCTTCGATCCAGCGGGCCTGAATGGCCTCCAGGATCTTCTCGCCACAGTGCTCAGGCATGTCGTCAAACTCGGGCAATTCCATCACCCATTTGCGCAGATCGACGAAGTTGACCGACATAGGGTCCACTTCGGGCTTGCTTTCAGCCAGCTGGATTGCGATTTCCAGCACATCAGTCCACTTGAGACTCATGACAGTTCCTTGAATCAGTGCGGCGCTTCGGCTGCGTGGTTGACCGAGTATTTCGGAATTTCGACGGTCAGGTCTTCAGTCCCGACGATCGCCTGACAGCCTAGGCGCGATTGCGCTTCCAGACCCCAGGCCCGATCAAGAAAGTCCTCTTCCAGCTCATCCGCCTCTTCCAGCGAGTCAAAACCTTCACGAATGATGCAGTGACACGTGGTACAGGCGCAGACGCCGCCACAGGCGCTTTCCATCTCGATATGGTGCTCATGGGCCAGCTCGAGAATGGATATACCAGGCTCAGCCTCTACAACCATGCCGTCCGGGCAAAACTTTTCGTGTGGCAGAAAAATGACCTGCGGCATCAGTTATCCTCGATTTCATTCAGGTTGCGCCCCGCCAGGGCGGCTTTCACCGTCGAGTCCAGGCGGCGGGCAGCAAAGGCATCGGTCACCTGCGACAGACGCTTGGTCTGCTGCTCGATGGCGTAACCATCGGTGCCTTTCATCAATTCCGCCAGTTCCTGCATCTGCAACTCGATGACCATGCGCTCTTCGGCGTCGAGCAGGCGATCGCCGTCGACGTCGAGGGCTGCCTGCACCGCTTCGATCAGGCGCTGGGCATCGACCTGTTGCTCACGCAGTACACGGGCGACTTTGTCATCGTTGGCGTGCTGGAACGAATCCTTGAGCATCCTGGCGATTTCGCCGTCGGTCAGACCGTAGGACGGCTTGACCTGGATGCTGGCTTCGACGCCCGAGCCCAACTCGCGAGCCGAGACACTGAGCAAACCGTCGGCATCGACCTGGAAGGTCACGCGAATCTTCGCCGCGCCAGCCACCATCGCTGGAATACCGCGCAATTCAAAGCGCGCCAGGGAACGGCAGTCGCTGATCAGCTCGCGCTCACCCTGCAGGACGTGGATTGCCATGGCCGACTGGCCATCTTTGTAAGTCGTGAAATCCTGGGCGCGGGCAACGGGGATGGTGGTGTTGCGCGGAATCACCTTCTCCATCAGACCGCCCATGGTTTCCAGCCCCAGGGACAACGGAATTACGTCGAGCAGTAGCAGTTCGCTGCCGTCACGCTTGTTGCCAGCCAATGTATCGGCCTGGATCGCAGCACCGATGGCCACCACTTGATCCGGATCGATTTCGGTCAGCGGTTCGCGACCGAAGGCATCAGCCACCGCTTCGCGAACGCGAGGTACGCGGGTCGAGCCGCCAACCATGACCACCGCGAGCACGTCTTCCAGCTCGATACCGGAATCGCGCACCGCACGACGGCAGGCTTTCAGGCTACGGGCGATCATTGGCTCGATCAGCGCATTGAAGGCTTCGCGGGTCAGCTCGGCCTTCCAGTCGCCATAAGCAACCTCGACGACCGCGACATTGGTCAGGGCTTCCTTGGCCGCACAGGCAGTTTGCAACAGATTGCGTTGCGCACCCGGATCGAGGTCGGCGCAAAGGCCGGCGCTCTCGATGATCCAGCCGGCAATCGCGTGATCAAAGTCATCGCCGCCCAGGGCGCTGTCGCCACCGGTTGCCAGAACCTCAAACACACCGCCGGTCAGGCGCAGAATCGAAATATCAAAGGTACCGCCGCCCAAGTCATAAATGGCGACCAGACCTTCAGCGTGTTGATCCAGACCGTACGCCACAGCGGCGGCGGTCGGCTCATTGAGCAACCGCAGCACGTTCAGACCCGCCAGTTTGGCCGCATCCTTGGTGGCCTGGCGCTGAGCATCGTCGAAATACGCCGGAACAGTGATCACGGCACCGACCAGTTCGCCACCCAACGTCGCTTCGGCGCGCTGACGCAACACCTTGAGGATATCGGCGGAGACTTCGACCGGGCTTTTCGGCCCCTGGATCGTGTCGATGAACGGCATGTGCGACTCGCCGCCGACAAAGCGGTACGGCAGTTGATCGCCCAATTGCTTGACGTCGGACAGACCACGACCCATCAAGCGCTTGACCGACAGCACGGTGTTCAAAGGGTCGGTAGCGGCAGCCCGCTTGGCCGACTCGCCCACTTCGACACGATCGGAGTGATAGCGCACGGCAGACGGCAGGATGACCTGCCCGTCAGCGTCGGCCAGAGGCTCGGAAAGACCACTGCGCAATGCAGCGACCAGCGAATTGGTAGTGCCCAAGTCGATCCCCACAGCCAGACGACGCTGGTGCGGTTGAGGACTTTGGCCGGGTTCGGCGATCTGCAGTAGGGCCATCGTTATCAGGACTTATCTGTATATCAAGCGTGCGACCGGAGCGGCACTGGGTTAATCGTCGAGGCGCTCTTCTAACTGGCGCACTTCGTAGGTGAGCTTGTCGAGGAACTGCATGCGACGCATCAGGCGTTCGGCCCGTTCACGTTGCACTGCATCATCCCAACAGGCTGCGAAGCTTTCGTTCAGCTCATCCTGAGCGACCTTCAGGCGGCGCTTGAACGTGGCAATACCCGCCATGTCGGCGCTGTCTTGCAGGTCTTCGAGCTCTTCACGCAACTCCATCTGTTGCAGAAGAAACTCCGGATCATGCACCGTGACCTCCAGCGGCAGCTCATGACCGCCCAGGGCGAGCAGGTATCGCGCGCGCTTTGGGGGACTTTTGAGCGTCTGATAGGCCTCGTTGAGGCTCGCGGATTGCTCTAGCGCCAGCCGCTGCTCGCGCTCGGAAGCGTCTGCAAAGCGGTCCGGATGAACACCGCGCGCCAACTCACGGTAGCGCGTGGCCAACTGTTCGAGATCCAGACGGAAACTCGGCTGCAGTTCAAATAAAGCGAAATGACAAGGAGTACCCACGAGCAGCCTCAGATGTTGAAGCTTTCGCCGCAGCCACATTCACCGCGTACGTTGGGATTGTTGAACTTGAAGCCTTCGTTCAACCCTTCCTTGACGAAATCGAGCTCAGTGCCATCCAGGTAGGCCAGGCTTTTCGGGTCGATGATCACTTTCTCGCCGTGACTTTCGAACACCTGATCCTCTGCAACCACCTCGTCGACGAATTCCAGCACGTAGGCAAGGCCGGAACAGCCTGTGGTGCGGACACCCAGACGAATCCCTTCACCTTTGCCGCGCCCGTTGAGGGAGCGTCGCACGTGTTGAGCAGCCGCTTCTGTCATGCTGATAGCCATCGGTGACTCCTTACTCGTCGCCAAATCTTGAAATTCAGATCAAGCCTTTCTTCTGCTTGTAGTCGCGAACGGCCGCTTTGATAGCGTCTTCAGCAAGTACGGAGCAGTGAATTTTCACTGGCGGCAAGGCCAGTTCTTCGGCCAGCTGAGTGTTTTTGATGGTCTCTGCTTCATCCAGAGTCTTGCCTTTCATCCACTCGGTCGCCAGGGAGCTGGAGGCGATAGCCGAACCGCAACCGTAGGTCTTGAACTTGGCGTCTTCGATGATGCCTTGCTCGTTGACCTTGATTTGCAGACGCATCACGTCACCGCACGCCGGAGCTCCGACCATGCCGGTGCCGACATCAGGATCTTCCGCGTCCATCTTGCCGACGTTACGCGGGTTTTCGTAGTGGTCGATGACCTTTTCGCTGTAAGCCATGATTCTTAATCCTCACTCATCAGAGAGTCGCTCTTTAAGCCCTGCAAACCGCAGTTTTACAGGGCCGGTTCGCGGCGACTTGAAATCAGTGTGCCGCCCACTCGATTTTCGAAATGTCGACACCGTCTTTGTACATGTCCCACAGCGGCGACAGAGTGCGCAGCTTGGTAACGGCCTCGCAGACTTTCTGCGCGGCGTAGTCGATTTCTTCTTCGGTGGTGAAACGGCCGAAGGTGAAGCGAATCGAGCTGTGTGCCAGTTCGTCGTTGCGGCCCAGGGCGCGCAGTACGTACGAAGGCTCAAGCGAAGCCGAGGTGCACGCCGAACCGGACGAAACCGCCAGATCCTTGAGTGCCATGATCAGCGACTCGCCTTCAACATAGTTGAAGCTCAGGTTCAGGTTGTGCGGTACGCGGGCAGTCATGCTGCCGTTGACGTACAGCTCTTCCAGGCCTTCGACCTGCTTGAAGAAACGGTCGCTCAAGGCTTTGATGCGCACGTTCTCGGCAGCCATGTCTTCCTTGGCTACGCGGAAGGCTTCGCCCATGCCGACGATCTGGTGAGTCGCCAGGGTGCCGGAACGCATGCCACGTTCGTGACCGCCGCCATGCATGGTCGCTTCGATGCGCACACGCGGCTTGCGGCTGACGTACAGTGCGCCGATGCCTTTAGGGCCATAGGTTTTGTGGGCAGAGAACGACATCATGTCGACTTTCAGCTTCGACAGGTCGATGTCGACCTTGCCGGTGGACTGAGCCGCATCGACGTGGAACAGGATGCCCTTGGAGCGGGTCAGTTCGCCGATGGCTGCGATGTCGTTGATGGTGCCGATTTCGTTGTTCACGTGCATGACCGAAACCAGGATGGTGTCGTCGCGCAGGGCAGCTTCGATCATCTCTGGCGTGATCAGACCGTCAGTGCGAGGTTCGAGGTAGGTTACTTCGAAACCTTCGCGCTCCAGTTGGCGCATGGTGTCGAGGACAGCCTTGTGCTCAATCTTGGTGGTGATCAGGTGCTTGCCTTTGGTGGCATAGAAATGCGCCGCACCCTTGATTGCCAGGTTGTCGGATTCGGTGGCGCCGGAGGTCCAGACGATTTCACGCGGATCGGCGTTAACCAGGTCAGCGACCTGACGACGAGCGTTTTCGACGGACTCTTCAGCTTTCCAGCCGAAGACGTGGGAACGGGACGCCGGGTTACCGAAGTTTCCGTCGACCAGCAGGCATTCACTCATCTTTTGCGCGACACGCGGATCAACCGGGGTGGTCGCAGAGTAATCAAGGTAAATCGGCAATTTCATGGACTATCTCCTAAATCAGGCTGGCTGGCGTGCCGCTAGCTCTTTGGCTGTCATTCGACGGCGGACGCTTCAATCTTGTCCAGGTGCGGCACCTTGCTGTTGCAACGGCGCTGATCCTGACGCTGGGCTACTTCTTGCACCTCACGGCGAGTGACAAGGTCAGCCAAGCTGATACCGCTCAGAAATTCGTGAATCTGCAGGCTCAGATCACACCACAAGTGGTGAGTCAGACAGGTGTCGCCGGAATGGCAATCGCCCTGGCCCTGGCATTTGGTGGCATCGACCGACTCGTTTACCGCGTCGATCACTTGAGCGACCTGGATGCCCTGCATGTCGCGGGACAATTGATAGCCGCCGCCCGGCCCACGGACACTGGAGACCAGATTGCTGCGACGCAATTTGGCAAAAAGCTGCTCGAGGTAGGACAGGGAGATGCCTTGGCGCTCGGAGATATCGGCCAGGGACACCGGCCCGTGCTGCGCGTGCAACGCCAGGTCAAGCATGGCAGTTACGGCATATCGGCCTTTTGTAGTCAGTCGCATGGACAATTACCACGGAGTTCGGAATGGGGCGAGTATGCAATTCCCGAGTATTTAAGTCAACTATAAGACCTAGTACTTTAGTCAGGTTTACCCGCAAAAGAGCGCGCGCATCATAACAAAGGCTGGCGGCGTATCACCAGCAAATGCGCGTCATCGTTCTTCGCGGGCAAGCCTCGCTCCTACATGGGGTGCGCTGATCCTGTAGGAGCGAGGCTTGCCCGCGAAGAAGCCGACGCGGTTTAGCTGGCCTTGCTTTCGTCCTTGCCCTTCACACAGGCAAAGTCTTCTTCGCGCAGCTCAGGCAGATCCTTGGCGCAGTAGTTACTGCCCAGATCCTTCAACGCACCGCACATCCCCTCCAGACGGCCATCAACTGCTTGCAGGTGATCCAGCAACTGACCAATGGCACGAGCCACCGGGTCGGGCATGTCTTCGCCGACGCCGTAGGCATCGAAACCGATCTTCTCGGCCATGGCCTTGCGCTTGGCATCTTGCTCATCGTCGGACTTGACGATGATCCGCCCAGGGATCCCGACCACGGTCGCACCCGGTGGAACCGCCTTGGTCACCACAGCGTTAGAACCGACTTTGGCGCCCGCCCCCACAGTAAACGGGCCGAGCACCTTGGCGCCCGCCCCTACTACCACACCATCTTCAAGCGTCGGGTGACGCTTGCCTTTATTCCAGCTGGTCCCGCCCAACGTCACGCCCTGATAAAGGGTGACATCGTTCCCGATCTCGGCCGTTTCACCGATGACGATGCCCATACCATGGTCAATAAAGAAGCGACGACCGACTTTGGCGCCCGGATGAATCTCGATCCCGGTCAACCACCGACCGAAGTTCGACACCAGTCGCGCCAACCACTTCCAGCCCATGCCCCACAGGGCCGACGACAGGCGATGAATCCAGATGGCATGCATGCCCGGATAGCACGTCAGGACTTCGAAAGCGTTACGCGCCGCCGGATCACGATGGAAAACACTCTGAATATCTTCACGCAAACGCTCGAACATCATCAATCCTTCCGTTTTAGAAGCTCGCCACGGGCCGCTTTTTGGGTTTCCGTGAGGATGCCACGCAAAATATTCATTTCCGCCCGGCTGACCGAGCTTCGTCCGTATAACCGGCGCAGGCGCGCCATCAAATGCCGTGGCTTTTCCGGATCGAGGAATTCAATGGCCACCAGGGTTTGCTCCAGGTGCTCATAGAATCGCTCCAGCTCATCCATGGTCGCCAGTTCACCGCTCTTGGTGGACGCCACTTCATCCTTCTCGACCTTGCTCGGCTGACCTTGGGCCGCCAGCCAGGACATGCGCACTTCATAACTCAACACCTGCACCGCTGCCCCAAGGTTCAGCGAGCTGAACTCAGGGTCTGATGGGATGTGCACGTGATAATGACATCGTTGCAACTCTTCGTTGGTCAGACCGGAATCTTCACGACCGAACACCAAGGCAATCTCGGCACCCTGTGCAGCCTCCTCGACGACTTTCACACCGCATTCGCGGGGATCGAGCAACGGCCAGGGAATGCGACGATCACGGGCACTGGTGCCCAGCACCAGATTGCAGCCGACCAAGGCATCTTCCAAGGTGGCGACGATTTGCGCGTTTTCAAGGATGTCACCGGCACCGGAAGCGCGAGCATCGGCCTCGTGATGCGGGAACAACCGCGGTTCGACCAGCACCAGCCGCGACAGGCCCATGTTCTTCATGGCACGCGCAGCCCCGCCGATATTCCCGGGATGGCTGGTATTGACCAGGACGACACGAATGTTTTGCAGCAAGGGAGGCGCTCTCGAACACTTTAATGGGGAGCAGAATCTTACAGCTCAACCTACCGTTAAGCTATGAAAGCGAACACTGACCTTCACCTGTAGAAACTTTCTGATAGAATGCCCGGCTTTCTTTAACAACCTTAGGTGACACATCCATGCAGCCCATGCTGAATATCGCGCTGCGCGCCGCCCGCAGCGCCAGTGAATTGATTTTCCGCTCCATCGAGCGCCTGGATACCATCAAGGTCGACGAAAAAGACGCCAAGGATTATGTATCCGAGGTGGATCGCGCCGCCGAACAGAAAATCATCGATGCGCTGCGCAAGGCCTACCCGAATCACTCGATCAGGGGTGAAGAAACCGGCATGCACGCCGGTACCGGTATCGAAGGCGAAGAGTACCTGTGGATCATCGATCCGCTGGACGGCACCACTAACTTCCTGCGCGGCATTCCTCACTTCGCTGTCAGCATCGCCTGCAAATACCGCGGTCGCCTGGAACACGCTGTTGTTCTGGACCCGGTTCGCCAGGAAGAATTCACCGCCAGCCGTGGTCGCGGCGCCCAACTGAACGGTCGTCGCCTGCGCGTCAGCGGCCGCACCAGCCTGGACGGCGCCCTGCTGGGTACCGGCTTCCCGTTCCGTGACGACCAAATGGACAACCTCGACAACTACCTGGGCATGTTCCGCGCCCTGGTTGGCCAGACTGCCGGCATCCGCCGCGCGGGCTCGGCGAGCCTGGACCTGGCCTACGTGGCCGCCGGCCGCTTCGACGCCTTCTGGGAGTCGGGCCTGTCCGAGTGGGACATGGCCGCAGGCGCCCTGCTGATCCAGGAAGCCGGCGGTTTGGTGAGCGACTTCACCGGCGGTCACGACTTCCTTGATAAAGGTCACATCGTTGCCGGCAACACCAAGTGCTTCAAAGCAGTCCTGACGGCCATTCAGCCGCACCTGCCAGCCTCGCTGAAACGCTAAGCGACCGGCCACAAAAAAAGCACCCTGCAGGGTGCTTTTTTTATGCCTGGAATTTAAGCCCAAGAACACCACAGATCCCTGTGGGAGCGAGCCTGCTCGCGAATGCGGTGTATCAGTCACCATCATTGCCGGATGTGACGACGCTTTCGCGAGCGGGCTCGCTCCCACAGGGGATGGGTGGTGGGCATTAAATTCGGGCACAAAAAAAAAGCACCCCGCAGGGCACCCCACAGGGTAATGCCGATCAGTTAAGCCGTAAATGCGACCTGTAGCAGCTGGCGAAGCCTGCTGCTACAGGAAGCGTGTTTCGCCTGAGATTTTCTTAACTGACTGGCATTACCCCACAGGGTGCTTTTTTTGACCTGGCATCAGCTAATCACTGAGCTGGCGGGTTCTGGGACAGGATCAGCTTACCTTCCTTGTCGACCGGAATCTGGTTGCCCGGATCGCGATCCATCCGCACTTTGCCTTCCTTGCCGTCCAGCGAGTAACGGACGTCGTAGCCAACAACCTTGTCACTGATGTCATTTACGGTGTTACAGCGAGTTTGCATCGTGGTGGTGGTATCACGGTTCTGCATGCCTTCCTGGACCTTGTTACCGGCATAACCGCCGCCAACTGCGCCCGCGACAGTGGCAAGCTTCTTGCCATTACCGCCACCGATCATATTACCCAGCAAACCACCGCCCACCGCACCGACGACCGTACCGAGGATCTGGTGTTCATCTTTGACCGGCGCTTGCCGAGTCACGGCTACATCCTTGCAAACTTCACGTGGCGTCTTGATTTGTGTCTTGACCGGTTCAACGGCTAGAACTTGCGCGTACTCAGGGCCGCTTTTTTTAACCAGGCTGTAGGTGGCAACAGCGCCCCCGGCAGTCACAGCAACAGCACCCAATACCGCACCAACCAGCATCGACTTGTTCACATGAACCTCCTTACCATCACATGCGGGATTTACCCGCGCTTCTCCCAGCCTTGGAGCACAAAAAAAGGCGCGAGTTCAACTCGCGCCTTTTTTGGCTGACAACTGAAAAGCGATGGCCGTTATGGACGGTCGTCGATTTCCTTCTCGGTAGCTGCAGGAGGAATCAGATCCTCGCTGTTCAGGTTCAGCCAGATCAACACCACGTTCGCGATGTAGATCGACGAGTAGGTACCCGCCAGCACACCGATGAACAGCGCGATCGAGAAGCCGAACAGGTTATCGCCACCAAAGAACAGCAGTGCCGAGATCGCCAGCAAAGTGGAGATCGACGTTGCCATGGTCCGCAGCAGGGTTTGCGTGGTCGAGATGTTGATGTTCTCGATCAGGCTCGCCTTGCGCAGCACACGGAAGTTCTCACGAACCCGGTCAAATACCACGATGGTGTCGTTGAGCGAGTAACCGATGATCGCCAGTACCGCCGCCAGCACTGTCAGGTCGAAAGTGATCTGGAAGAACGACAGGATACCGACAGTCACGACCACGTCGTGGATCAGCGAAACGATGGCGCCGACCGCAAACTTCCACTGAAAGCGGAAAGCCAGGTAGATCAGGATGCCACCTAGCGCCATCAGCATGCCGAGGCCGCCCTGGTCGCGCAGCTCTTCACCGACCTGCGGGCCGACGAACTCGACACGCTTGACCACCGCCGGGTTGTCGCCGCCGACCTTTTTCAAGGCGTCGGCCACTTGGTGACCCAGCTGCGGATCAGCACCCGGCATACGCACCAGCAGGTCGGTGGTTGCACCGAAGCTCTGCACGATGGCTTCGTGATAGCCCGCTGTCACCAGCTGCTCACGCACCTTGGTGACGTCGGCCGGACGCTCGTAGGTCAGCTCGATGAGCGTACCGCCGGTGAAGTCCAGGCCCCAGTTCATGCCCTTGTGGAAGCAGCTGAACAACGCCAGTGCGGTAAGGAACAATGTGACGCCGAACGCAAAGTTGCGAACGCCCATGAAGTTGATTGTACGTAACATGGCAGCCCCTTAAATCCACAACTTCTTGAAGTCACGACCGCCGAAGATCAGGTTGACCATCGCGCGGGTCACCATGATGGCCGTGAACATCGAGGTAAAGATCCCGAGGGACATGGTCACTGCGAAGCCTTTGACCGGGCCGGTGCCCATCGCAAAGAGAATCCCGCCGACCAACAGTGTGGTCAGGTTGGCGTCGAGAATCGCGGTGAAAGCCCGGCCGAAGCCTTCGTTGATTGCCCGTTGTACGGTCATGCCCGCCGCGATCTCTTCACGTATCCGCGAGAAGATCAGAACGTTGGCGTCGACCGCCATACCCATGGTCAATACGATACCGGCGATACCCGGCAGGGTCAGTGTTGCACCCAGCAGCGACATCAAGGCCAGCAGCAACACCATGTTCACCGCCAGCGCGACGGTGGCGATGATGCCGAAGAAGCGGTAGATGGCCATGATGAACAGCGAGACAAACAGCATGCCCCACAGCGATGCATCGATACCTTTGGTGATGTTGTCGGCACCCAGGCTCGGGCCAATGGTGCGTTCTTCAGCGAAGTACATCGGTGCGGCTAGACCACCGGCACGCAGCAGCAGCGCCAGTTCGGACGATTCGCCCTGACCGTTCAGGCCAGTGATGCGGAACTGGGCACCCAGCGGCGACTGGATGGTCGCCAGGCTGATGATCTTCTTCTCTTCTTTAAAGCTTTGGACCGGCACGTCTTTCTCGACGCCATCAACCACTTGCTTGACGTAAGTGGTGACCGGACGCTGCTCGATGAAGATCACCGCCATGCTGCGACCGACGTTGCTGCGAGTCGCACGACTCATCAGCTCGCCACCATGACCATCCAGACGAATGTTCACTTCTGGCGTGCCGTGCTCGCCGAAGCCAGCCTTGGCGTCAGTCACCTGGTCACCGGTGATGATCAGGCCACGCTCGATCTGCGCCGGCGGACGCTTGCCTTCACGGAACTCGAAGGTTTCGGAAGTGGCTTTCGAAGCACCCGGCTCAGCGGCCAGACGGAACTCAAGGTTGGCCGTCTTGCCGAGGATACGCTTGGCTTCTGCGGTGTCCTGCACGCCCGGCAGCTCAACCACGATGCGGTTGGCGCCCTGACGCTGAACAATCGGCTCGGCAACACCCAGCTCGTTGACGCGGTTACGGACCGTGGTCAAGTTCTGCTTGATGGAGTATTCACGGATTTCCGCCAGCTTGGCCGGGGTCATCGCCAGACGCAGCACCGGCTGACCATTCAGATCGGCCGGAACAATGTCGAAATCGTTGAAGTTCTTGCGGACCAGCGCACGGGCTTCTTCGCGGGTCGCTTCATCAGTGAAGCCCAGCTGAATGGCACCGTTGAGTTGCGGCAGGCTGCGATAGCGCAGTTTCTCTTTACGCAACAGGCTCTTCACATCGCCTTCGTACACTTTCAAGCGTGCGTCGAGGGCTTTGTCCATGTCCACTTCGAGCAAGAAGTGCACACCACCGGACAAGTCCAGACCCAGCTTCATCGGGTGCGCGCCAAGGCTGCGCAGCCATTGCGGGGTGGTCTGTGCCAGGTTCAGTGCAACGACGTAGTCATCACCCAATGCCTTGCGCACGACGTCTTTGGCAGGCAGCTGGTCTTCAGCCTTGGTCAGACGAATCAGACCGCCCTTGCCGTTTGCCGCCAAAGTGGCCGCCTTGACGTTGATCCCGGATTCCTTGAGCGCTGTGCTCACACGATCCAGATCAGCCTGATTGACCAACAGCGCAGTACTTGCACCGCTGACCTGAATGGCCGGGTCATCAGGATATAGATTGGGAGCGGAATAAATCAGACCGACCGCCAGCACCGCCAGGATCAGAATGTATTTCCACAGAGGGTATTTGTTCAGCATCACGCCGCCCGCTTATGACGCGGGGCGCCTTGCGCGCCCCGTCGATTGAGTAGAAGTTGGAACTTAGATCGCTTTCAGCGTGCCTTTCGGCAGCGTGGCGGCAATGGCGCCCTTCTGGAATTTCATTTCGACGGTGTCGGAAACTTCCAGAACAACGAAATCGTCGGCCACTTTAGTGATCTTGCCGGCGATACCACCGGTGGTCACAACTTCGTCGCCTTTCTGCAGGCTGCCCAGCAGGTTTTTCTGCTCTTTGGCGCGCTTGGCCTGTGGACGCCAGATCATCAGGTAGAAAATGACCAGGAAACCGACCAGGAAAATCCACTCAAAGCCGCCACCCATAGGGCCTGCCGCAGGTGCAGCAGCATCAGCCATGGCATTAGAGATAAAAAAGCTCATTTAGCACTCCAGTTGCAAATGTTGAATCTTGGGGTCAGAAAACTCAGTCCAAAGGCGGAACAGGTAACCCGCGTTTGGCGTAGAAGGCATCGACAAAGGCGGCCAATGTACCCTGTTGAATAGCCTCGCGCAAACCAGCCATAAGCACCTGGTAATGGCGCAAATTGTGGATGGTATTCAACATGCTACCCAGCATTTCGCCGCACTTGTCCAGATGGTGCAGATAAGCACGGGAGAAGTTCTGGCAGGTGTAGCAATCGCAGGTCGGATCGAGCGGCGAATCATCATGGCGATGGAACGCGTTTCGGATCTTGAGCACGCCGGTATCGATGAACAGATGCCCATTGCGGGCATTACGGGTTGGCATCACGCAATCGAACATGTCCACACCGCGGCGCACACCCTCAACCAGATCTTCCGGTTTGCCAACGCCCATAAGGTAACGAGGTTTGTCCGCCGGCATCTGGCCCGGCAGGTAATCCAGCACCTTGATCATCTCGTGCTTGGGCTCGCCCACCGACAGACCGCCGATGGCCAGGCCGTCGAAACCAATCTGGTCGAGGCCTTCCAGGGAGCGCATGCGCAAATCCTGGTGCATGCCGCCCTGAACGATGCCGAACAGCGCCGCCGTGTTGTCACCATGGGCTTCTTTCGAACGCTTGGCCCAACGCAACGACAGCTCCATGGACACGCGAGCGACGTCTTCGTCAGCCGGGTACGGCGTGCATTCATCGAAAATCATCACGATGTCGGAGCCCAGGTCACGCTGGACCTGCATCGATTCTTCCGGCCCCATGAACACTTTGGCGCCATCAACCGGCGAGGCGAAGGTCACGCCCTCTTCCTTGATCTTGCGCATGGCGCCCAGGCTGAACACCTGGAAACCGCCGGAGTCAGTCAGAATCGGGCCTTTCCACTGCATGAAATCGTGCAGGTCGCCGTGCTTCTTGATCACTTCGGTGCCAGGACGCAGCCACAAGTGAAAAGTGTTGCCCAGAATGATTTCCGCGCCCGTCGCGACGATGTCCCGCGGCAGCATGCCCTTGACCGTGCCGTACGTGCCCACCGGCATGAACGCCGGGGTCTCGACGGTACCGCGAGGGAAGGTCAACCGACCGCGACGAGCCTTGCCGTCGGTGGCAAGGAGCTCAAAGGACATGCGACTGGTGCGACTCATTCTGTTTCCTCAGGGCCTGATTCTTTAGGGGCAGTAGGTGCAGGGTTACGGGTGATAAACATTGCATCACCGTAGCTGAAAAATCGGTATCCATGCTCGACGGCGGCTTTATAAGCGGCCATGGCTTCGGGATAACCGGCGAACGCCGAAACCAGCATCAACAGCGTGGATTCAGGCAAATGGAAATTGGTGACCAGGGCATCGACCACGTGAAACGGGCGGCCCGGGTAAATAAAGATGTCGGTATCGCCGCTGAACGGCTTGAGCACACCATCGCGCGCAGCGCTTTCCAGGGAACGCACGCTGGTGGTCCCCACCGCCACCACCCGACCACCGCGAGCGCGGCAGGCCGCAACGGCATCCACCACGTCCTGGCCGACTTCCAGCCATTCGCTGTGCATGTGGTGGTCTTCGAGTTTCTCGACGCGCACCGGCTGGAACGTGCCCGCACCCACGTGCAAGGTCACGAACGCGGTCTCGACGCCCTTGGCGGCAATCGCCTCCATCAACGGCTGATCAAAATGCAGCCCCGCCGTCGGTGCCGCCACCGCGCCCAGGCGCTCGGCGTACACCGTCTGATAACGCTCGCGGTCCGAGCCTTCATCCGGGCGGTCTATATAAGGTGGCAACGGCATGTGCCCGACGCGATCCAGCAGCGGCAACACCTCTTCGGCGAACCCCAGCTCGAACAACGCATCGTGACGCGCCAGCATCTCGGCTTCGCCACCGCCATCAATCAGGATCTTCGACCCCGGCTTCGGCGACTTGCTGGAACGCACATGGGCCAGCACACGGTGACTGTCGAGCACCCGCTCCACCAGGATTTCCAGCTTGCCGCCGGAAGCCTTCTGGCCAAACAGCCGTGCCGGAATCACCCGGGTATTGTTGAACACCATCAAATCGCCTGGGCGCAAATGCTCAAGCAAATCAGTGAATTGACGGTGTGCCAGGGCGCCGCTGACCCCATCAAGGGTCAACAGGCGACTGTTGCGACGCTCGGCCAAAGGATGGCGGGCGATCAGCGAATCAGGGAGCTCGAAGGTAAAGTCAGCAACGCGCATGATGGGGTTCGTCTAGCAGGGCCGGGAAGTCTAGCGGAAATATCAAAAATTCTCCATGTACCTGATTGACCAACGGTTATCTCATCTCTATACTCCGCGGCCATTGAGCCCTGATGGCGGAATTGGTAGACGCGGCGGATTCAAAATCCGTTTTCGAAAGGAGTGGGAGTTCGAGTCTCCCTCGGGGCACCAAAATTAAGAAAGGTCTTGCTTAGCAAGGCCTTTTTTTTCGCCTGCAATAAAGCCACCACGCCCCGCCGCTGTCCTGTAGCAGCTGCCGAAGGCTGCGAGCTCTTGATCTTCGTATCCTCGGCCGGTACGACCTTTCTCAAGGATTCACCTCATGGAACTGCTGCTGGAAACCGTCGCCCTCTTCTCCCTAAAGCTCGCTTACGAGACGGAAGATTCAAGTCCGATTCTGCGTGACGATCTGATGATGAGTGATTATGAGCGGGAGGTTTTTGGGTTGCTGGTGCGTCGGGGGGATGTTGAGGCGATTCAGAGGAAAGTGGGTGAATGCCTGACTCTGGCGCTGAACGCTATCGGCGGCGTTGATACCGTCCTGGGTCGCGAACTGCATAGATTGGCGACAGATTTCAGTGCTGCGCGGACCATGGAGCAGCTTGATGCCCCGCTTATCGCGCTCAAGGGTTACCTAAAAGACATTCAATGAATGACGGCGGGCGACATAAAAAAGCGGTAGTGCCCGACAGCTGGACCGACATTGGTCGCCACTTCTAATCCGATAACAAAACTTTCCCCTTATCCACGACTGCCTTTCACATCCCCTTTCCCAGTTTTTTTTACCGCCTACCAGCATTAGCCAAGTCCGCTTCCGGGCAGGAGCCGTCAGTGGACACCATGCTGGCAAAACGATAGCCTACAGTTAGAAATGCTCGAAAAGGATCGAGTCGCCTATGTCGCGTTTGGATGCGACATAGCATGTCGCCTAATTTTAGTAAGGGTACGTCAATACAGTACATGGATGAAACATGATCGATCTCGGAGCCACAGACTTTTATATTGACGTACCTAGCCTGCCACGGCATGAGCTCGAGAAATATTCGACTAAGTTGTTCGATGAGTGGGAGGCATATGTCGAGCAAGTATTAAAAATCCCAGATTATGCACTTACGCTTGAAGTTGAAGAGGGCTCAATAAAAGGCGGGGCTAAAATTGCAGCAGCTCTTTACGCACTTTATATGGGCATAGGCCAATATGGCTCGTTCACATCAGGAATTCAAACAATACAAGGCCAAATAAGCTCAATAGGCGACTTTCTGGCTACTCACGCGACTACGCCTTTCTCTTCTAATGAAGTCAAACCAAGAATCAAAAAACATAGTGGCTCCTTAGGTGAACTACAACGATTATTTTTTAAAGTTCAACAAGGAAAAATTACGGCTGAGCAAGCAATGCTTGAGGCTGAAGTCATGTTCGGCGACGAAGCGAAATCCGAACCAGACTTCATGAATGAAATGAAAAGTTCATTTGAAAACACGCCTCTACTAGCAAAGCAATTAAAGTTACCTCTAAACACTTTTGAGCAAGATGTGTTTCTACAAGTCGGCGATAAAAAGCGCCAACCGCGCTTACCGCGCCCTAAGCCAGAACCACCTATTGGCCAACAATTTCGCGTAGAGGTTTGGCGCGACTCAAAAAAGGAGAGCCGAAAGGTGCGTGTAATACAATTGTGAACCATCAAGCCCCCTAACAACTTGCGAAAAGGGAAGGATTTATTTACCTCCTAAGCGGGCTCCGCTACTAGAGACGCATCCTAGTCAAGAATAAATCTGCCCCCTTTGTTGTTACTAGCGAGTGGAACGTGCAACTCATCCCCGGCCAGTTGCAACCTGCCGTTAGCAGCTCCGCTTTACGTCCCATTCATAACTACGCTGCTCCGGGCGGGTGGAACGTGCTTCTAGTCCCTGACCCTATGCAACCTGTCGTTCGCTTAATCCGCATGTAGGTTTAATCATCCATGGAAAAAGGGAGCGGATTCGTTTCCCTTCACCCGGCTAAAACTTCCAAACCCAAACGATTTCAGCAATACACTTATTTCAAGCAGGCAACACAAATCTTGCTTCAAGCCTATGCAATAACTCAAACGTATTTAAAAATGGAACATTAAGCTCCTTACAAATATTGGGAATGATGAATTTTCGTTTAGCATCGAAATTCAGCACTTCATGAGTAACGACTATAGCCCCTGTAGTCATCGCTTTCGCAATTAGCCAAGGGTCAGCACCCGCTAAAAATTCTTCCATAGCGCCTGTTTTCATCTTAGGCGCTTGATCAGCCACAAGCCCCGCAACCTGCGCGAATGCAAGTTGCGTATCCTGATCGGTGGTGGAGTGAAAGAAATCAGAATTGTCCTTAGCCCAACCCGCCAGATCGTCATGCCCTTTTGTTAGCTCATCCATTACAGGTGCAATGCTGGCTAAAGCCAATGCTTTATTTTTCAGCAATAACCATTGCCAAAAACCAGGACAGATAGTCATACCGTAGTAACGGTTCTTTGCTTCGATCAGCGTGTTAGCGTCTAGTAAATGATTCATCACGTAATCTTGCTGGCGAGAGTCCTTAATTTAGCAGGTTGCACGCCGAGCAAACTTCCCGCCTCGCGTAGCAGCATCCGGCCACTCATTGCTTCAGTCAGCACTGCCTTGCTTAGGCGAGGACTGTTTTTCGCGGTGGCGTTACGGTAATAGTCACCCGCTCCACCTTTTTCATCCTGGAAAGCCTTGAGGATCATTCGATAGTAAGCGCTGTAATGAGCCTGGCTTATATAACCAAGATCCAATGCGCGACGACCAATAGCCAATTTACTGATGTGAAACCGAGTGGCTAGCGGAGCCAAGTTGTCGTCCCAGTTAGTATCTGCGTTCCACAGGGCGCGGAACTGCGCTTCGGGAGCAAGAAATTCACCTGCAACTGCATTGCAGAATCGTTCCTCGTCTCGACCATTAGCGGTGTTTCCGTCAGACACTCCACTGCTACCAATCCAGATATGGGCCAGCTCGTGAAGTAAGGTGAACAGCCGGGCGGTGGGTGCGTCGGAACTGTTGACGAATACAACGGGGGCATAGGCATTACTGATGGCAAACCCCCGAAACTCGCACACTTCAAGTTTGCGATGAGTATTTCCTAGCGCAATGCCACTGCGCATAACCAAAATGCCAGCCGCTTCTGCAGACTCGATCAAGGCACGGCTGTATTTGTCGTAATCCAATCGAGCAATGTCAGGGTTCACGCCGAGGATTCGGCGGATATCGTCCACCACCTCTGCGACTTGAGATCGGCTATTGAAGCGACCGACAAATGCCAGCGGCCGATGCTCCTGGTGTTGCAGATACTCCAGGTACCAGTCCTGCTTACGCATGGAATCCCTGACGGTGTCCAACAATTCCAGGCTGGGACGTTGAGGCGCAATCCCACCGACGGTCCGAAGATCAGGTAAAGGAAGTTGCTCGACGGGCGGCTGCGGGAGAAACAGGAAACCAAAAGGAATGTGAGCGAGACTCGCCCACTTTTGAGCCTGAAGGAATGTTGGTTTGGTCTCGCCAGCCTCCCATTCCTCTACTCGATCAGGTTTCACTGGCAGCTTTTTAGCAACCTGCTCAGTGGAGAGACCTGCGCGCTCACGAGACCAGGTGAGCAGGCTTGGATTGACTAAGGCGGCTTGGCTCATAGGGTCGCAGGCAAATCAGATGGGGCCAGCAAACGCTCGAGAGCATCCTTGGCAGATGCAGCCGACTGACGCTGGTTCCAGTTATCTGGCATTGCCTTTCTCCTTGGCTGTTTGAGGTCCGGTTGCAGCGACTACAGATTAGTCGGAAAGCAGAGCTACCGACGGTAGGAGCGCGCGATTATGAGGTAAATTCGCAACGACCCGAAGCGCGAATATGTAACCCGCAGACAGATGGTATTGACCTGTTTCAATGCGTTTCATGACGCAAGTACACCTTTCCCCAGCCCGCCACCGCGCCTTCATCACCCGAATCTCCACAGTGACTGACCACATAATCACCCACCGCTCTCGAAGGTTGCAGGAAAAGGGCCTGCACGATACCCTCCCTTCGTCGCTGCCAATTCAGCGACCGGGTGTGGAAACCCGTGTAATTCAAGGCGCAACAGCGCCCCCATCACGTTTGCCGGCGTTTTTTTATGCCTGCGGCGTGAGTTATGGCGGCTGTGCGTGGGACGTCTTCGGGCGTACCGGTTTCCTTGATTCCCGGTTTTCCACCCTGCGCACAGCTGTCACCCATTCGTGTGGAAACGAACGTGGCAGCTCCTCATATCAAGGAGTCTGATAATGCGCAGCATGAATCCGTACGAAATTTGGCTGTTCCCTCAACGCATTTCCCAATCGCGTATCGCCCCACCATTCACCCTCCCCCACAGCCTCTCCATCCCCGGAGATGCCCAATGACCGATCAATCAGAACTCAAAACCATCGGCCTAACCCCCGCCATCTACTGCTCCGATCAACCACTGTTCCACGTCACTCGCGACGTCCCTCTCGGCGATGCGTTAGCCATGGCTTCTGATTTTCTGTTTCTGGCCAAGGCGCTTACTGAAGATGCGGCTTACGCCAGAGACACTGACCGCCACGCCTGGGCCGCGCATTATTTGACGGCGATGAGTAAGGCGGTGGTTGATGATGCGGTGAAGGTGTTGACTCGCCATCGGGATAGCACTGTTACGCCTAAGCGGGCGGCGGCTAAGTCTGGGGGGTAGTGGTTGAACAATGGGGGGAGCGGGTGGCTTGGGATGGTGGTAGTGCATTGAGGATTGATGTTGGCTGATCTGGCGCTTTCGCGAGCAAGCTTCGCTCCTACAGGTAGGGATTATGGTTTTCTGAGAGGGATTTTAGCCCCGGGTTTTCGGGGCTTTTAATTGTTTAGCTCAGAGCAGGTGTTGGGAAATCAGCTTTGAGATTTTTACCATTGATGTCTTGCCGGTGAATTCAAACTTCACTTTTCCCAGCGACGAAAAGTAGATCTCCAACTCGGAATCCAGGTCGAACGTGCCGGCCGTTTCCACCGAGTAGGCGACGATGTTTTTGTAGGGCAACGAGGTGAAGTCTTTTTTGCTGCCGGTGAGGCCCTGCACGTTGACGGCGATGATGCGTTTGTTGGTGAACACCACGCCGTCGCGCATGGATTTGTAGGCGTCAATGACTTGCTCCCCTTCCAACAGCAGTGCGCTGACGCGTTCTGCGTATTCTTCGTTTTGCTTGAGCTTGAAGAAGCCTTTGTTGTTGAAATCAATCATTTGCTATTCCCTGTTTTTTGAATGTGAATCCCGAGTGCCAGCTGCATCGGGTGCCTTCGGCTACGCCTCGTCTAGACTTAACGGGTGGTCGTAGAAAGAACCGAACACGTCGCTTTGGTGCTGATGAATCAAAAGCAGCGTGGCAAGCTGCCTTAATGCCCTTATGAGGTGCGGCAAAGACCGCACCGGGACCTACAAGATGCCCATTCAGGGTGCCCTGGCCAACGGCCTGAAAATGCCACGATTCCGTGACGTGGTGTGAGTGCCGCAGCCGACACTTTCGGACGACCGACAACCGCCTGGTTTGTCCGTGACCGTGAGGAATGCTGTATGCCTGATGAGATGTTGCACCTGCCGATGGTCAACAGCCTGCTGGAGCGCCATAAAGGCTCCCCGGGCGCACTGTTGCCCATTCTTCATGATATTCAGGAGGGCATCGGTTACATCCCCGACGCCGCCATCCCCGAGATCGCCCATGCGCTAAACCTGAGTCAGGCCGAGGTTCGCGGGGTGATCAGCTTTTACCATGACTTCCGCACCGCGCCACCGGCCCGGCATATCCTGCGTCTGTGCCGGGCAGAGTCCTGCAAGAGCCGTGGCGCTGAGCAGCTCGCGGCGCAGTTGCGTGAACGCCTGCAACTTGACGACCACGGCAGCAGCGCCGACGGCAGCATCAGTTTGCGCCCGGTGTATTGCCTCGGCGCCTGCGCCTGCTCGCCCGCGCTGGAACTGGATGGTCAGGTGCATGCACGGCTCAGCGCCGAACGCCTTGATGCCTTGCTCGACGCCTGCCAGGAGGACGCATGATGCCGGCCTTCTATCTGTCCTGTGATTCGCTGGCCCGTGCCGTGGGTGCCGAAGAGGTTGCAGTAGCCCTTATCACCCATGCCCGGGGACGCTTTGTACCTCTGGAGTTGCAACGCACTAGCTCTCGCGGCCTGTACTGGCTGGAACCGCTGCTGGAAGTGGACACCCCGCAAGGCCGTATCGGCTTTGGCCCGTTGACCGCTGCTGATGTGCCGTCCGTGCTCGATGCGCTGCAAGGTGAGCCGTCCGCTCATCCGCTGGCCTTGGGCTTGGTGGAGGAGTTGCCTTATCTGAAGACGCAACAACGCCTGCTGTTCGCCCGCGCCGGTATTACCCGGCCGCTGTCGCTGGACGATTACCGAACCCACGGCGGTTTCGAGGGTTTAAAAAGGGCCGTCGACATTGGCAGCGAGCAAACCGCCACCGAGGTGTTCGATTCAGGCCTGCGTGGCCGTGGCGGCGCAGCGTTCCCGGCCGGGATCAAATGGCGCACGGTGCGCGCTACCCAGGCGGCGCAGAAATACATTGTGTGCAACGCCGACGAGGGCGATTCCGGCACCTTTGCTGACCGTATGTTGATGGAAGGCGACCCGTTCCTGCTGATCGAAGGTATGGCCATTGCCGGTATCACCGTCGGCGCCAGTTACGGCTACATCTATGTGCGCTCGGAATATCCACAAAGCGTGGACACACTTCGTGCAGCGCTGGACATCGCCCGGGCCGCCGGTTACCTCGGCGCCAATGTCGGTGGCAGCGGCCTGGCCTTCGATATGGAAGTGCGGGTCGGTGCCGGCGCTTATATCTGCGGTGAGGAAACCGCGCTGCTGGATTCTCTGGAAGGCAAGCGTGGGATCGTCCGCGCCAAGCCGCCCATTCCGGCCTTGAAGGGGCTGTTCGGCCAGCCGACGCTGGTGCACAACGTGCTGACCCTGGCTTCGGTGCCGCTGATTCTGGCCAAGGGCGCGCAGTTCTACCGCGATTACGGCATGGGCCGTTCCCTGGGCACCATGCCCTTCCAGTTGGCGGGCAATATTCGTCACGGCGGCCTGGTGGAACGGGCCTTTGGCCTGACCCTGCGGGAACTGGTGGAAGACTACGGCGGTGGCACCGCCAGTGGCCGGCCGCTGAAAGCCGCACAGGTCGGCGGCCCGCTCGGCGCGTGGGTACCACCAAGTGAATTCGACACGCCGCTGGATTACGAAGCGTTCGCCGGCATCGGCGCCATGCTCGGTCACGGTGGTGTGGTGGTGGCGGACGACAGCCTGGACATGGCCCACATGGCGCGTTTCGCCATGCAGTTCTGTGCCGAGGAATCCTGTGGCAAATGCACCCCCTGCCGCATCGGCTCAACCCGAGGCGTGGAGGTGATCGACCGTCTGCTGGCCGCGCCGGACCAGAGCGGTCGCGATGAGCAGGTGATCATCCTCAAGGACCTGTGCGACACCCTGCAATACGGTTCGCTGTGCGCGTTGGGCGGCATGGTTTCGTTTCCGGTAGCCAGCGCCCTCAAGCACTTCCCCGCCGACTTCGGTCTGCAATCTTCGGAGGCCGACCAATGATTACTCTCTTCGACCCGAACACTGATATCGACCTAGGTACACCGGCCCGCGACAGCGATGTGCAGGTGACCCTGAACATCGACGGCCGCAGCATCAGCGTGCCCGAAGGCACCTCGGTGATGCGCGCCGCCGCAATGCTGGGCACCACCATTCCGAAACTGTGTGCCACCGACAGCCTGGAAGCCTTCGGCTCCTGCCGCATGTGCCTGGTGGAAATCGACGGCATGCGCGGCTACCCGGCGTCTTGCACCACGCCGGTCAGCGAAGGCATGAGCGTGCACACCCAGACGCCAAAGCTCGCGACCCTGCGCCGCAACGTCATGGAGCTGTACATCTCCGATCACCCGCTGGACTGCCTGACCTGCTCGGCCAACGGCAACTGCGAGCTGCAAACCGTCGCCGGCCAGGTCGGCCTGCGGGAAGTGCGTTACGGCTACGAAGGCGACAACCATCTGGCCGATGTGAAGGACACGTCCAACCCCTACTTCGACTACGACCCGAGCAAGTGCATCGTCTGCAACCGTTGCGTGCGCGCCTGCGAAGAAACCCAGGGCACCTTTGCCCTGACCATTACCGGGCGCGGTTTCGAATCGCGGGTCGCGGCGGCTGGTGGCGAGAACTTCCTCGAGTCGGAATGCGTGTCCTGCGGCGCCTGCGTGCAGGCCTGCCCCACCGCGACCCTGATGGAAAAAAGCGTGGTCGAGCTGGGTCAGCCCGAACGTAGCGTGATCACCACCTGTGCCTATTGCGGCGTGGGCTGCTCGTTCCGCGCCGAGATGAAAGGCGACCAGCTGGTGCGCATGGTTCCGGACAAGAATGGCCAGGCCAACCACGGCCACTCCTGCGTCAAAGGGCGCTTCGCCTGGGGCTACGCCACTCACCCGGATCGCATCACCAAACCGATGATCCGCAAGCACATCAACGACCCTTGGCAGGAAGTCAGCTGGGATGAAGCGGTGACCTACGCCGCCAGCGAATTCCGTCGACTGCAGCAGAAATACGGCCGCGACTCCATTGGTGGCATCACTTCCAGCCGTTGCACCAACGAAGAAACCTACCTGGTGCAAAAACTGGTGCGCGCCGCCTTCGGCAACAACAACGTCGACACCTGTGCGCGGGTCTGCCACTCGCCGACCGGCTATGGCCTGAAACAAACCCTTGGCGAGTCCGCCGGCACCCAGAGTTTCGACTCGGTGATGCAGGCCGATGTGATCCTGGTGATGGGCGCCAACCCCAGCGACGCCCACCCGGTATTCGCCTCCCAGCTCAAACGCCGCCTGCGTGAAGGCGCGCGACTGATCGTCATCGATCCACGACGCATTGATCTGGTGGACTCGGTGCATGCCCGCGCCGAAGTGCACCTGGCCCTGCGCCCGGGCACCAACGTCGCCATGCTCAACGCCCTGGCCCACGTCATCGTCACCGAAGGCTTGCTCAACCAGGCCTTTATCGACGCTCGTTGCGAGGACGTTGATTTCGCCCACTGGCGCGAGTTCGTCAGCCGTGCGGAAAACTCGCCGGAAGTCCTTGCCGACATCTGCGGCGTCGACCCTGCCGACATCCGCGCCGCCGCCCGCCTATATGCCACCGGTGGCAACGCGGCGATCTACTATGGCCTGGGCGTCACCGAGCACAGCCAGGGCAGCACCGCGGTCATGGGCATCGCCAACCTGGCCATGGCCACCGGCAACATCGGCCGCGAAGGTGTGGGCGTGAACCCGCTGCGTGGGCAAAACAACGTGCAGGGTTCCTGCGACATGGGCTCCTTCCCCCACGAGCTGCCTGGCTACCGCCACATCTCCAACGAGGTCGTTCGGGCGCAGTTCGAACAGGCTTGGAACGTCACCCTGCAACCCGATCCGGGCCTGCGCATTCCCAACATGTTCGAGGCCGCCCTCAGCGGCAGTTTCAAAGGCCTGTATTGCCAAGGCGAGGACATCGCCCAGAGCGACCCCAATACCCAGCACGTCACCGCGGCCCTGTCGGCCATGGAATGCATCGTGGTGCAGGATATTTTCCTCAACGAAACCGCCAAGTTCGCCCACGTGTTCCTGCCGGGCAGTTCGTTCCTGGAAAAAGACGGCACCTTCACCAACGCCGAACGACGCATTTCCCGAGTGCGCAAAGTCATGGAGCCCTTGGGCGGCAAGGCCGACTGGGAGGGTACCGTGGCCCTGGCCAACGCCTTGGGTTACACCATGAACTACCGGCACCCGTCAGAAATCATGGATGAAATCGCCAGCCTGACGCCAACCTTCACCAACGTCAGCTACGCCGAACTGGATCGCCACGGCAGCCTGCAATGGCCGTGCAACGCCGCAGCACCGGACGGCACGCCGACCATGCACATCGAGGAATTCGTGCGCGGCAAGGGGCGTTTCATGCTCACCGGCTACGTGCCCACCGAGGAAAAGGTCAACAATCGCTACCCGCTTCTGCTGACCACTGGGCGCATCCTCAGCCAGTACAACGTCGGCGCGCAGACCCGGCGTACCGAAAACGTCGCCTGGCACGATGAAGACCGTCTGGAAATCCACCCGACCGACGCCGAGAGCCGTGGCATCAACGAAGGTGACTGGGTGGGTATCGGCAGCCGCGCCGGTCAGACCGTACTGCGTGCGCGGGTCACCGAACGGGTTGCCCCGGGCGTGGTGTACACCACGTTCCACTTCCCGGAATCGGGGGCCAACGTGATCACCACCGACAACTCCGACTGGGCCACCAACTGTCCGGAGTACAAGGTCACCGCCGTGGAGGTCAGCCGCGTCTATCACCCTTCCGAGTGGCAAAAACGCTACCAGGAGTTCAGCGACAATCAACAACGCCTGCTCGACGAACGCCGCCAGGCACGCGGCGCTAAAGCGGAGGTACGCCGGTGAGCACTGACAATCTGATCAAAATGGTCAACCAGATCGCCCAGTACTTCGCCAGCGAACCGGACCAGCAACAGGCCGTACTCGGCGTGCGTAATCACCTGAAGTTGTACTGGACGCCCGGCATGCGCAAGGAGTTGCTGGCCTGGCAGACGGAGCATCCAGAGGACTTGCACCCACTGGCACAGGCGGCGGTCAGTGGGGCGGGCTGGGAGGCAGCGTTGTTAGCCCCCAGTAATTAAGTGGCCACTGTAGGAGCGAGCTTGCTCGCGAAGGTCGTTAGGAATGACGTGTGTTTGCTGGAAAAACGCGGCGTCCTTGAGTCCATCGCGAGCAAGCTCGCTCCTACACGGGCTATGTGTTGTGACTGGCATTTGGAGTCACATGTTGGCTACTCGATCTGAATCGGTCCCTTGGTCCCGGCAGCACTGTCCGTCCAGTAATCCTCCCCCGTCAGCCGTCGATCACCTTGAATCGTGAAGGTGAGCTTGCCTTGGCGAAATTGAAGCGTGCCATCGGTGCGCTTGGCGTTTACCCGCTTTCCATTGACCCACACCTGCTCTTTCGCATCGATGCGGATCGTGGCAACGGTCGCACCTGAATTGCTTTTAGCCGCCCACTGCCCCGATGCCTCGGGGCCGCCCGCATACGGTTTGGCAAATTCACTGTAGTTGCCATACTGAACTCAGCGAGTGCAACAGCTTCAACCCAATGACGGACACCTATGAACCTCACCCGAACGCTGCTCATCGGTAATTCCGGTTCTGGTAAAAGTTGGCTGGCTAAGCGCTTGGCCGAACAGCTGCAAGTGCAGTGGATCGATCTCGATTCGATCCACTGGCTATCCGACGAACACAGCATCGCCCGTCTTCGAGGCGACGCCTTGGCAATGGCGCGCATCGCGGCCAGTGAAGAGCGCTGGGTGATCGAGGGTGTCTACGGCTGGATAGTCCGCGAACTTATCCATCGCGCTACGGCGTTGATCTGGCTGTGTATTGATGACGAAAACTGCGTCGCCAATATTGGCCAGCGAGAAAACAGACGGGTCGATGACGAGTTACTGATCGCGTTGCTGGAATGGGCCGGTAGTTACCGAAACCGTGAAGACGCCAGTGGATTTTGCGCACACCAACAATTGTTCGAGGGCTTCAGCGGCTCAAAAATCAAACTCATGGATCAAACTGAAATCACGGCATTTGCGAACACTGCGCTATCAGCCGACTAATCTCACGCCAAGGATACGTATGTTTGCACGGAGCAAAATGGTGCCCGAACTGATGGTCACCAACATTAAGAAAAGCCCTCACTTCTGGA
>NZ_CATKPT010000028.1:0-60098 GCF_949768125.1 Pseudomonas sp. IT-P253
CCTGGAATTTGGCGGGCCTGGCGACCGCCTAAGCGCTACCAGGGCTTGCCTATAAAACCAATGAGTCCATACATAGCAGCTGGCGCAGCCTGCGTCCGCCTGTAGGAGCGAAGCTTGCTCGCGAAGAACGATAACGCGGTGTGTCAGAACTGACGCCTTCGCGGGCAAGCCTCGCTCCTACAGCAGTCGAACGCAGGCTTCGCCAGCTGCTACAAATCGCGTTACACGTATGCGCGCGATACTCAGGCAGTGAAACCAACGAGCCCTACATGATGTCTCTTTCTTTAATCGGATCAATCGCTTATTTGTAGCTAGTCTTTAGACTGTATTGAACGGCAGTCGGGCAGGGTGCCCGGTATAGGGAAGTGGATGAACAAGCTCATTGTCGCAATAGCTGTGCTGACATTGGCAGGGTGTACCACTGGCGCAAAGACTCACGCGGTGCGTGGGGTCAGTGGTATCGAAATCGATTGTTCTGGATTGGGCTCTGGTTGGGAGAAGTGTCAAAAGAGGGCGGCCAAGGAGTGCGGTGTGGCGGGTTACAAGGTCGTGGCAAGGTCCGATGATGCCAAAGATGAGGATGAATTTCCTTTTGGTTTCAATCCGGCGGGCTATCTGACACGCACCATGCTGGTTATCTGTAGGTGAGTGCGCAAGGCGGAATCGGCGTTCTGCTGGTCTGAAATCGGGCGTCTCATGGTTGATAAAGATATGTCGGAAGTCGGGCTGTTCAAATTCATCCGGGCGTGCTAAAACCTTTGAAGCGCTGATCTAGCTGCTTGAAAAAGAAGGGAAAAATATGACGAAGTCGGAGTTGATCGAACGAATTGTCACCCATCAAGGGCTGCTCTCATCAAAGGATGTGGAGCTGGCCATCAAGACCATGCTTGAACAAATGTCCCAATGTCTGGCCACCGGTGATCGCATCGAAATCCGTGGTTTCGGCAGCTTCTCGCTGCACTATCGTGCGCCTCGCGTAGGCCGCAATCCAAAAACCGGTCAGTCTGTCAGTCTCGACGGCAAGTTCGTTCCTCATTTCAAGCCGGGTAAAGAGCTCCGGGATCGTGTGAATGAGGATGAGGACGAGGGCGAGGGGCTTTGACAGTCTTCATTCAAGGAGCGGCTCATGCGTAACCTCAAGCGCATACTCCTCGGCGTCTTTGTTGTATTGCTGGTTTTGGCGGTATTGATATTCATGCTGGAAAACCAACAGTCAGTTTCGCTCCTGTTCCTGGGGTGGACCGGGCCGCAATTGCCGATGTCGGTAGTTATGGTCCTGGTGCTGCTAACAGGGATGGTGATCGGTCCGATCCTTGGCTGGTTCGCTCGCAAAGCCAGAATGTCACGCAAGTACCGCGCCTGACTGCGACAAAGACGGGGTTGGCATCGAATTTGTGCCACAGTTTGTCTATATTCATTAGTAAAACCTTTATTAAACTGTAAAATGTTCCGCCTGCCCGAATAGCAGCTCATTCTCCATTCGGTTCAGGCTGACTCTTTCAGAAGCCTTTGCTAAACCAGGCGGCTTCTGCATTTATGGATTAGGCAGTGCTCGGTAGGCAGCCCTGTCAGCAACTCAAGGGTATGGTTTCGCGTGAAAATTCTAGTAACCGGCGGTGCCGGATTTATTGGCTCTGCAGTCATTCGTCACATCATCTCCAATACTGCAGATTCCGTAGTCAATGTGGATAAGCTGACCTACGCTGGCAACCTTGAGTCGTTGGCTGAAGTGGACCAAAGCCCGCGCTATGTGTTCGAGCACGTCGACATCTGCGATCGCGAGCAGGTTGACCGCGTCCTTCGCGATCATCAGCCCGATGCCATCATGCATCTTGCCGCTGAATCTCATGTTGATCGCTCAATCTCCGGTCCTTCTGAGTTCATCCAGACCAACATCATCGGCACCTATACGTTGCTGGAGGCTGCGCGCCAGTATTGGAGCGCGCTGGATGAGGAGCGCAAAGCCAAATTCCGCTTCCACCATATCTCGACTGACGAAGTCTACGGAGACCTCGAAGGTCCGGAAGATCTCTTCACCGAAACCACGCCATACCAGCCAAGCTCGCCGTACTCGGCCAGCAAGGCCAGTTCCGACCATCTGGTTCGCGCCTGGAGCCGTACCTACGGCCTGCCGACCCTGGTCACCAACTGCTCGAACAACTACGGCCCGTGCCACTTCCCTGAAAAGTTGATCCCACTGATCATCCTCAATGCACTGGAAGGCAAGCCGCTGCCGGTCTATGGCAAAGGTAATCAGGTTCGCGATTGGCTCTATGTCGAAGATCATGCCCGTGCCCTGTACAAAGTCGTGACCGAAGGCGTTATCGGCGAGACGTACAACATCGGTGGCCACAACGAAAAGCAAAACATCGAAGTGGTGCACACCCTGTGCGCATTGCTGGACGAGCTGCGTCCGGACTCCGCTCATCGCCCGCACGTCAGTTTGATCACCTACGTCCAGGATCGCCCGGGCCACGATCAGCGCTACGCGATCGACGCGAGCAAAATTCAGCGCGAATTGGGTTGGGTGCCTGAAGAAACGTTCGAAACCGGTATTCGCAAGACTGTCGAGTGGTACCTGAACAACACTGAGTGGGTCGCTCATGTGAAGAGCGGCAGCTATCAGCAGTGGATCGACAAGAACTACGCAGATCGTTCGAACAAAGCATGAAAATCCTCTTGCTGGGAAAAAACGGCCAGGTGGGCTGGGAGTTGCAACGTTCCCTGGCACCACTTGGCGAGTTGATTGCCCTGGATCGTCATACAGTCGATGGTTTGTGCGGTGACCTGTCGGATCTCGACGCATTGCGCGCCACGATCCGCCTGGCCAAACCCGATGTCATCGTCAATGCTGCGGCCTATACCGCTGTCGATAAAGCCGAGTCCGAGACCGAGCTGGCTGATCGCGTGAACAGTCAGGCAACTCAGGTCATGGCTGAAGAAGCTGCGGCTCTGGGCGCCTGGCTGATTCACTATTCGACTGACTACGTCTTCAGCGGCCAGGGTTCGACGCCATGGCGGGAAACAGATGCGGTCGCCCCCGTGAATCACTACGGCGCCAGCAAACTGGCTGGCGAACAGGCAATAGTCGCATCTGGCTGCAACCACCTGATATTCCGCACCAGTTGGGTCTACGGTGCTCGCGGCAACAACTTCGCCAAGACCATGCTGCGACTGGCCAAGGATCGCGAGACCTTGAGCGTAATCGCTGATCAGGTCGGCGCTCCTACCGGTGCCGACCTTATTGCCGACATCACCGCGTTGGCCATTCAAAAAGTCATGCGCAGCCCTGAGCTCGCTGGCATTTATCACTTGGCCGCCAGTGGTGAAGTTTCTTGGCACGGCTATGCTAGTTATGTGATTGATTTTGCCCGTCGCCGGGGTGAACAACTCGTGGTGACCGAGGTCAATCCAATCGAGACCACGGCCTATCCAACACCGGCTCGCCGCCCTCTGAACTCGCGTCTGAACACTCAGAAGCTGCACGACAATTTCTCTCTACACTTGCCGGAATGGCAAAGTGGCGTAGCCCGAATGCTTATGGAAATCCTGAATAAATGACCACGAACAATCGTAAAGGCATCATCCTCGCTGGCGGCTCAGGTACGCGCCTGCACCCGTTGACCCTTGGCGTGTCCAAGCAGATGCTGCCGATCTACGACAAACCGATGATCTTCTATCCGCTATCGGTATTGATGCTCGCGGGCATGCGCGAAATTCTGATCATCTCTACCCCGGAAGACTTGCCGTGCTTCCGTAAGCTGCTCGGTGACGGAAGCCTGTACGGCATCAAGCTGACTTACGCCGAACAGCCTAGCCCGGACGGTCTGGCGCAAGCGTTCATCATCGGTGAAGAGTTCATTGGCAAGGATCCTTGCTGTCTGATTCTGGGCGACAACATCTTCTACGGTCAGCACTTCTCGGACAACCTGCGCTCCGCCAGCTCTCAACAGCATGGCGCTACAGTGTTCGGTTATCACGTGTCTGACCCCGAGCGTTTCGGTGTGGTTGAGTTCGACGCCTCCGGTCGCGCCCTGAGCATCGAAGAAAAGCCGCTGAAGCCCAAATCCAGCTATGCGGTCACCGGCTTGTACTTCTACGACAACCAGGTTGTCGATATCGCCAAGAACATCAAGCCATCAGAGCGGGGCGAACTGGAAATCACCGATGTTAACCGCGCGTACCTCGAGCAGAACACCCTGAATGTCGAAATGCTCGGGCGCGGTTTTGCCTGGCTGGATACGGGGACTCACGACTCGTTGCTCGAAGCCAGTCACTTCGTGCACACGATCGAGCAGCGTCAAGGCTTGAAAGTGGCGTGCCTGGAGGAGATCGCCTACAACAACGGTTGGATTACCGCTGAGCAGTTGGGCGCTCAGGCCGATAAGCTGAAAAAGACAGGCTATGGTCAGTACCTGCAAAAACTGCTGGATTTGGATTCCCTCTGAGTCGAGAGGGTTCACTTTCAAACCTAGCGTTTAATCCGTGCAAGCAGGAATAGCATGCCAGTAAAACATCCCAAGGTTGCAGTTTTGCTGGCTGCGTACAACGGAATGCAGTGGATCGAGGAGCAACTGGTCTCGATTCTCGGCCAGTTAGCGGTCGACGTTACCCTGCACATTAGCATCGACCCCTCCACGGACGGCACCGAGGCATGGTGTGAAGCTTATGCGGCTGAGCATCCAGCAGTTGTAGTGCTTCCAGATTCCGATCGCTTCGGCGGAGCATCGCGCAACTTCTTTCGGTTGATCCGGGACGTTGACTTCGATGGCTACGACTTCGTCGCCTTTGCCGACCAGGACGACATCTGGTATCCCGACAAGCTGCAGAGAGCAACCCAGGCGCTGCAGGCTCGTGGAGTAGATGCCTACTCCAGTAACGTGACGGCGTTCTGGCCAAACGGCAGAACTCAGCTGCTGGATAAGGCACAGCCTCAGGTCGCCTGGGATTTTTTGTTCGAGGCAGCGGGACCCGGCTGCACCTATGTCTTTAGAAAGAACCTGATAGAAGCCTTGAAAGGTTCGATGCTCGCCAACTGGCAGCAACTGCAGGGTGTAACTTTGCATGACTGGTATTGCTACGCCTTTGCGCGTAGTCATGGTTACCGTTGGTATATCGACCCGGTACCCAGCATGGATTACCGGCAGCACGAGCGTAATCAGGTTGGTGCCAACACCGGCCTGAGTCCTTTGATCGCTCGTTACAAAACCATTCATGACGGCTGGTGGTTCAGTCAGGTGCGCCTGATTGCAGATCTGGTGGGGCAGGGGGCGAAGCCCTTCGAAGGCGTTTTACTGCAATTGCGGCGAACGGAACTGATGAAACTGTCCTTCAGTGCCTGGCAATGCAGGCGCCGGGTACGGGACAAGATTTTCTTCTTTTTTATCTGTTGGGTCACCGCGTTGATAGGAAACAAAGCTCAATGACAGCCCCAAAGGTATTGGTCACGGGGGCGGGCGGTTTCGTGGGTGAGGCGCTGGTTTTCAGGATGTTGGTGGACAAACGGTTCACCCCGATCGCAGCGGCTCGTAGCCCCACGCGGTTGCAGGGTTTATGTCCCGTTGTGCCTTTTGATCTGAACGATCCTAAAGCGTTGTCTGAGCTGAACGATATAAGTGTGGTCGTCCACGCCGCGGCCAGAGTTCATGTGATGAACGAAATCGCTTCTGACGCCTTGACCGAGTTTCGCAAGGTCAATGTGGAGGGCACTCTTCGGTTGGCAAAGCGTGCCGCTGAATCGGGAGTCAAACGCTTCATCTTCATCAGTTCGATCAAGGTCAATGGCGAAAGCACCCTTCCAGGCAAGCCGTTCAAGGCTGATGATGTTCCGGCACCGGTGGATCCTTATGGCATATCCAAGCACGAGGCTGAACAGGCCCTGAGGCAACTTGCTCGTGAAACCGGAATGGAAGTGGTGATCATTCGCCCACCATTGGTCTATGGGCCGGGGGTTAAAGCCAATTTTCTGAGTATGTTGCGCTGGCTCAACAAAGGTATTCCGTTACCGTTGGGAGCAATCCGGAATCAGCGTAGTCTTGTGGCGATCGGAAACCTGGTGGACCTTATAATCACCTGCATCGATCATCCTGCTGCAGCGAACCAGACCTTTCTGGTCAGTGATGGCCAGGACTTATCCACAACCCAAATGCTACGTCGCCTGGGCAATGCGCTCGGGACGAAGGCCCGGCTCTTGCCATTACCAGAGTGGTTGCTGGTAGTGGCGGCAGCGGTATTGAGAAAGCAATCCGTTGCTCAACGGATCTGCGGGTCATTGCAGGTCGACATCAGCAAAAATCATGAATTATTGGGGTGGACGCCACCCATCAACATGGACGAAGCCATGCGCCAAACCGCAGGTCACTATCTGGACGCGCAGACGAAATGACTTTTTTGTGGCTGCTACTTGCAGTATTCGTTATTTCCTGGGGGCTGACGCTTATTTTACGCCGTTATGCTTTGGCCAAGAGCTTGATGGATATACCAAACGAGCGCAGCTCTCACTCTGTGCCTACTCCTCGGGGTGGAGGTGTAGCCATTGTTGTCTCCTTTCTATTGGCGCTTCTGATCCTTCGCGGTCTTGATCTGATGAGCCTGGCGACGCTCTATGGTTTGCTGGGGAGCGGTTTGTTGGTCGCGATTATCGGTTTTGCCGATGATCACGGGCATATCGCTGCAAGGTGGCGCTTATTGGGGCATTTTGCTGCCTCGATTTGGGCGTTATATTGGCTGGGAGGCGCTCCTTCCATCACGCTCTTTGGTGCTACCGTTGAACTAGGATGGATTGGGAATATTTTGTTTGTGCTGTATTTGGTCTGGATGCTGAATCTTTACAACTTCATGGATGGCATCGACGGCTTGGCCAGTGCTGAGGCGATCAGTGTCTGCCTCGGAATGATTCTGGTCTATTGGTTTGGCGCAAACCTCGAACTGGCGTGGGGGCCGCTGGCTCTGGTGGCAGCAGTCGCGGGTTTTCTCTGTTGGAACTATCCGCCGGCGAAAATTTTCATGGGAGACGCAGGCAGTGGTTTTTTGGGGGTTGTATTGGCAGGGATGTCCATTCAGGCAGCCTCTAAGTCGCCCGAGTTGCTCTGGAGCTGGTTGATCATGCTTGGCGTTTTCATTGTTGATTCGACGTGGACCCTGATCCGCAGGCTTTTGCGAGGTGAAAAAGTATATGAAGCCCACCGCAGTCATGGTTATCAATATGCCTCTCGGAAGCACCGTAGCCATAAAGCAGTAGTGCTGGCATCTATCACTATTAATTTGGTATGGCTGATGCCGCTATCGATCGCAGTAGCAAGTGGGTGGATTTCTGGGCTTTTTGGTATGGTCGTGGCTTATGCTCCACTTCTATTTATCGCGTGCGCCTACAAAGCTGGAGAGTCGGAGCAAGTAGTGTAATTAAAAAGCGTCAGAAACACATGTCAACACAGGATTGCATAGTTGTCTCTCTTGTAGGACGTCTGAGAATATGCCTGCTGCTGATGTTGTGATATTTGCAGGTCGCTAAGTTGCATTGGTTAGGAGTTTCGATTTGATGAGTGATTTATTCGGTATGGTGACTTCAAAGATTTGGCAAGTCGTAATGCGTTTTTTTCGAGGCGTGCGCTTTTTTCTGGCTAAGTCTAAAGCGTTCATTCGACCCTTTTATCAAAAGTTTCCTTTCCTTGTGTGGGTTCGTGTTCGTATACATTTGTTTTTCAAGCGTTTGCGCGAAAACATAATGTTGGTGATTAATTCGCGAAATAATACCAAGGCTATACAGGTTATATTGGATCGGCGTTTCTCACCGCGGCAGAACTCGTCAGTCGCTCAGGCTCAGCCAGTTATTGATGTGTCGGTAGTGACGTTCAATAGCGGCAAGTGGATTGATGGTTTTTTTGAATCATTAAAGGCGCAGAGTTACCCCCTCAGCAAATTGAATATGTTCTTTGTTGATAACGGGTCTTCGGACAGCACCCTCGAAGCATTGCAGCGTTGGCAGGCAGTGCTGGGTCAGGAAGTGGCTGGTTTCGACATTCTGAAAGGCGACAATGTGGGTTTTGGTGCCGGGCATGAAAAGGCAATCCAAAAAGGGAATGCTGAGTATTTTCTTGTCAGTAATGTCGATATCGTTTTTGCCAAAGACGCTATAACCAGAGTGGTAAACGCTGCGCTGGCTGACGCCAAGGCCGAGGTGGCGTCCTGGGAGTTGAGGCAGGCACCTTATGAGCATCCTAAATATTACGACCCGGTAACGTTGGAAACCAACTGGTCGTCCCATGCTTGCGTACTCGTGAGAAGGTCGGCTTACGTTGAAGTCGGTGGCTACGAGCGCGAGATCTTCATGTATGGCGAAGACGTCGAGCTGTCCTATCGCTTCAGGTCCTTTGGATACCAACTCAAGTATGTCCCGTCTGCAGTCATCTATCATTATACCTATGAGCATGAGCATCATATAAAGCCGATTCAGTATACCGGCAGCACGCTGGCCAATGCTTATATCCGGCTACGTTATGGGAATCTAAGCGATAGAGTGGGTGGTTTTATCTTGCAGTGCCTGCTTTTGCTCCGACCAGAACCCTATGCTGGCGCTCGTCGCGATGTGTTCAGGAACTTCGGTGTGATATTCAAGAAGGCTCGGCATTTTATGCGTGGTAAGGGGCCGAGTGAAAACTGCTATTTCCCTTTCAGGGGATTTGATTATGAAATGATAAGGGATGGGGCGTTCTGGGAGGTGGGTGAGCCCTTGGCCGAATATCCTCTTGTTAGTGTGGTGACACGAACGTACAAGAATCGGGGAGAGTTTCTCAAGCAGTCCATGATATCGGTGCTTAATCAGACTTATCCGAATATCGAGTTGATAGTCGTTGAGGATGGTGGTTCAACGATGAGCGCTGTGGTGGCCGACTTTGAATTTCCGGAGGGAATGAAGGTCAGTTACTACTCCCTCGATAAGGTCGGCCGGTCGGTTACCGGTAATTATGGCTTGGAAAAGGCTGCCGGAAAATACTGTATGTTTCTCGATGATGATGATTTGCTTTTTGCGGATCATGTCGAGGTGCTTGTTGGTGCGTTAGCGAAAGATCCTGGTGCTGTAGCAGCATACTCATTGGCAATGGAAGTCGGTACTGTTGCAAGTGGCGTGGACGAGAAATATTTTGAGGTGAGTCATGATGTTCCTCATATCCTCAAGCAAGAATATGACTATGACGTTCTGTTAGATCACAACTTTATAGCGATCCAGTCTCTCCTTTTTCAAAAGGATCTCTACTTGGAGCGGGGTGGATTTCAAACCGATATGAGTAGTCTTGAAGACTGGAACCTTTGGTTGCGGTATGGCTATGGTAATAAATTTGTTTATGTGCCAAAAACAACGTCTTTGTTTAGAACCCCAGGCGACCCCACTGTACGAGTGGAGCGGCACATGCAGTTGCATGAGGCTTACTATATTGCCAAGAATCACGCGGTGAAGACGTGTAAGAGTTATACCTGAGTTCGTGCTTTTAGCGGTTTCGGCATTGAATTTTGAAAATTGAGTCACTCCCTGTGAGTGGCTTTTTTTTTGCTCCGCAATATTTTGGCTTTTATCGAGATGCAGGGGCGGCCCTTTAGGTAAGCAAATCAGTCTGTTTTGGCGGGCGGAGGCCTAAGCCAGGATGATTTGGAACGGTGCGCCGTCTGTGTCCCGCCAACGATTCACTCCACCCCGGATGTGCTTGAGTTTGAGGTGCTTTTCGCTCTTGGCGGCAGGGGCTTGAGCCTTTCTTGTTGGGGGTTGCGGCCAGGCCGTACGTAAGAAATCTAGTATTTCTGAGCTGTTTTGAATGTTATGATCAAAAAATGTTATAAATCAGTCGTGACTGGCTTCGCGCTTGTTTGCTCTGGGTCAGTGACCGCGGCTGTGGTTCGGTCGGCCCAAGGGGGCTAACGTCGTCGATGTGTAGTCGTCGCGGGAGCCGGGGAGTGGTCATTTGCAGTGTTACCCTTTTATGTAGGCCTATGGTTGTGGCCGTCTTACAGGGTTTTCGGATTAGTGCAGATAATTTACTTGTTTGGAAGTGCGTTGCTGAGAGTCAGCATGCCCATAGGATTTTTTGACGCATATGCTAAATATTAGTGATTTGTCATCAGTGGACAAACAAAAAGTCTTCGACTATCTCAAGTGGAACAGTTTCCGTTCCGAGAAGTACAAGGTTTTATACGTTAGTACCCCCAAGGTTGCGAGTACTTCCCTGAAGTGGTGGTTTGCGTCACTGGAAGGTTGTTCGCAGGCCTTGCGCGGCGTCGGTGAGGCTGCGGGAAGCAATTCTGATCAAGTTGTTCACGAGTTTCACAAGGTTGCGCCCCATGTCAGCGGGCTGGAAATAAACGACCTTTTGGAACCTCTTCTTTCTGATACATATTTTCGATTTGCCGCCGTACGAAACCCTTATAAGCGCATCTTCTCTGCATGGCAGTCGAAAATACTGTTGCAAGATCCGGAGCAGGTCGCATCGTATCCAAAGTTTGAGTTGTTACAGCAGCCGGTAAAAAGCGTAGCGGATGTTGCTTCGGCTTTTGAGGCGTTTCTGGAGTATCTCGCTAGCAATAGCGCATCTTCACCTGAAAAAGATTTTTGGGCGCCTCAAGCCGCGCTATTGCGTCCGGATTTGATCAATTATTCCTTGTTGGTCAAAATTGAAAATTCCTCTGAACTCCATAAAGCATTATCGGAGCACTTCGGTGAGCAGGCCACCGATCCTTTCGCAGAGCCTTCGCCAAGTGAAAATGTCATTCCCTTTCTTCCTGCTTTTATAACGGAACGAAGTGCAAGTTTGATTAAAGAGTTGTATGCCGAAGATTTTGATGTCTTCGGATATGACAGGCAGGTACCAGAACGTACAGAAGCGTTTACGGTAGAGCAGTTGGATCTCGCGTTTGACGCGGCCAGGCTGATTCGGGAAAGTCGTCAACAAATAGGTGCGCGCGCCCTTCAAATCCAGGACTTGACTCAACAGATCGAGGATTTGAATCAGCGAATTGCGTCATTGAATCCGACTCTGTTCGAACGTGAATCGCAGTTAAAAGAGCTCATGGGTTCTTTGGTTAAGCGTGACCGGCATATCGCCAGTCTTGAGCAATCTGTGGGTGTGCTCAACAGGCAGTTAGTCGATCTCAAAGCCGTTTTGGTTGATCACGAAAAAGAGAATGTCAGTCTGAAGGCTGATCTGCTCAAGACGCAGCAGGAACTCCAGGCATTACTCTCTTCGCATTCCTGGCGTTTAATGTCGTCTGTGCGCATGGTTTCAGGGTTTGTGCGAGATTCCGTCCATAACGTCAGAACGCTGACGTGGAGTAAAGTTGTCGACTCGTTAAGGCGTCGTCGAGAGCTTTATAACGAAAACACTCTTCGTGAGATTCAAGAAAGCGGGTTGTTTGATCCGGATTATTACCTGGCCAATAATGCAGATGTGCGTGCAAAAGGCACTGATCCACTCAAGCACTACATGCTCAAGGGCTGGATAGAAAATCGCAATCCTTGCGCCGCTTTCAGTCCTTCGAATTATCTGTTGGCCAACCCTGATGTTGCCGAGGCTCAGGTCCATCCGCTGCTTCACTACATTCAATGCGGACAGCTCGAAGGTCGTCCAATCAGATTGCCAGTTCGCATTTGCGAAATGACGGCGGTCAAGCGTCGTCCCGTCGGGCGCAATGCGGTTTTCAAGCCGTATGGTGAATATACACCGATACCGGTACTCAACGCTGTGCTCGAGGCACAGATCGAAGCCGTCAAAAAGTCAGGATTGTTCGACGAGAAGTACTACCTTGCGATGTACAGCGATGTACCGGAGGTCTCGGTAGATCCGCTCAGGCACTACTGTGAACAGGGCTGGCGCGAAGGTAAAAATCCTTCCATGGACTTTGATACGCGCGCCTACCTCGCACTTTACAAAGACATTCAACATATTGGTCTCAACCCGCTTTGGCATTACATTGTCACTGGTGCGGCGGAGCATAGAATAGCGGTACCGGATGCACTCATTAATCACGAAAACGACATCCGTTTTGGTGAAGTTAACAGCGACATCAAGTTGCTCGCGTTCTATGTATCGCCTGACTGGGAGGCGTTGCGTAGTGCCAGATTCGCTGCCAAAGGCAATTCGCAGCGACCACGTCCTGACAAGATGCTTGGGTTGTATGATGCGTTGGATGGGCGTGTGCTCACCCAGCAGGCACTCAGTGCCAAAAGTCATGGCTTTTTTGGCTTTTGCTTCAAACTGAGCGCAGATACGGTTGTGCAAGCGTCGCCACAGCCTCTGGACATTTTTCTTGCCCATACAGAAATCGACTTTAATTTCTGCGTTCAAATAGATTTGCATCAGGAAGGCCTGGCGAACAACTTGATTACGCCTGTTGTTGCAGTTCTAGCTGATAAGCGATGTGTGCAGGTTGATGAGCGACCCGTCATCGTGGTTAAGCTCAATGAGTACGACGAAGACATCGTTGATTCAATTCGCAAGCTACGTGAGCGATTGAATGAACTGTGTGACGGCGTGTACCTGATTGCTCAGTTTGGTTTCGCGGGTTCGGAAGAGTTGGCGCAGGACCTCGATGGTTTGTGTGACGCCGCGCTTGATCTTTCTGCAGATCCTGTGCCGGGCGAAACTGGCGTATTTCTACCGCAAAACAAGAATGGGATAGATACCGTTCCGTATAACCTTGTTGCTTCGCAAGGGATCGTGCGAGCGCAGAAAACACATCTTCGTACTACTCCGGTTTTCCACGCTATTTCATTAGGGCGTGATGAAACTGCGCTTAAGCAATATTCTCCTCTGGTGTATTCGCGCTTTCATATTCGTGACTATGGACGTTGGCTTGACGCGGCGATCAGAGGCGCGAGAAAGGCTCTCCCCGAGGATCGCCGTCTACTGTTCGTGAATGCCTGGAACAATTGGCAGGAAGGGCTTTTCCTTGAGCCAGACAGTATCACCGGTTTTGGTCGGCTGAACGAAACAACCCGCGCTTTGCTGGATATTGATTCCAGTATTGTTATGCCAAAGGTTTCGGTAATTGTTCCAAATTACAATCATGAGAGCTACCTTGCTCGTCGGCTGGATAGTATTTATGGGCAGACTTACAAGAATATAGAAGTCATCCTGATGGATGACTGTTCGACTGATGATAGCCGTTCGGTGTTAACCAGTTATGCGGAAAAGTACCCTGACATAACGCGTCTGTTATTTAATGAGACGAACTCGGGTGGCGTTTTTCATCAGTGGGCTAAGGGGATAAAAGCGGCCACAGGCGACCTGGTATGGGTCGCTGAAAGCGATGACTACTGTGATGAGCGTTTTCTGGATGCGCTCGTCAGTTGTTTTGATGATGAAGCGGTCATGCTCGCGTACTCAAAATGTGAGTTCGTAACCACCGACGAAGTCGTTATGCCGGACCAGTTCCTTAGCTATGTAAGCGATCTGGAATGCGCGAAAAAATGGACAAGCTCCTATGTAAACACGGCGCATAACGAAGTGCGTTCGGCATTGGGTATCAAAAATACAATACCTAACGCCAGCGGCGCGATTTTCAAGCGCCCCGTTGATATGCCACTGTTGGATGATCAGTCGTGGCTGTCAATGAAAGTTGCCGGTGACTGGGTCTTCTATTTGCATATCCTGCGCGGTGGAAAGATTGCTTACTCCACTGAGGGCACAAACTTTTTCCGTCGACATTTTGCAAGTACTGCCAACACCACTTATCGCAAAGAGGTCTTTTATCGCGAGTTGGGGGTGGCGAACAGAACGGTCCAGTCCCTCTACAATGTACCGTTGTCGGTGCTTGAGTCTTGCGAGGAGACCAGTAAGAAGCTGTACGATCACTATGTCGGGGGTTCCGCAGAAGAGTTTTTACGCTGGTACGATCATGATTCGATTATTCGTGCCAGGGCTGATCGACTGCCGAACGTGATGGTTTCGACCATCGGCTTCTATCCGGGTGGTGCCGAGATTCTTCCCATTCGATTGGCAAACGAGTTTAAGCGCCAAGGTATTTCCGTTTCCTTGTTTAGCGCCGGGATACCAAAGCGCGAAGATGGTGTTCGCAAAATGCTGAGAAATGACGTGCCTGTGATCGAGACGTCTAATATCGAATCAGTGAAAGCGATCATTCACGATTTCGGAATTGAAGCACTCAATAGCCACCAGTGGTACGTTCAGAAGTATCCGGTTGATGTCCCGGATGTTTTTTCCGAGCTCGGCGCCCATGTGGCGGCTCTGCACGGGATGATTGAACATGGCAACGGGGTGACCGATGAACAGCTGCGCATTGCTGACAAAGGCGTCAGTACATGGATCTACACCGCTGAGAAGAATCTTGTTCCTTTCTCGGATATCTCACTTTACGACAAGTCTTCTCCTCGTTTCGTCAAGGTTCCTAATGGCTTGCAGCCGCCGGAAATCGTTCCAATTTCGCGGGTGCAGATGGGTATACCGGACGATGCTTTCGTATTGTGCTGTGTCAGTCGTGCGATACCCGATAAAGGCTGGAACGAAGCTATCCAGGCTGTAGAGCTTGCGCGATCACTTTCCGGTCGTGACATCCGTATTATATTGGTCGGTAATGGCCTGGTGTACGATGAGTACTGCCAATCAGGTGCGCCGGACTTCGTTTACCTGGCTGGCTTTAGCGATAACTCTGTAGGCCATTATGCTGCCGCAGACATGGGCATCATGTTATCGACCTTCAGGTCCGAGAGTTTCCCTCTGACCATTGTCGATTGCCTGTTTGCCGGCAAGCCATACATCGCCACAGACGTCGGCGACATCAAAAACATGTTGACGATAGAGAGCGGCGTTGCCGGGGAGATTATCGAGTTGGAAGATTGGGTAGTCCCAATCGAGAGCACGGCCCGGGTGATTGCGGCGTTCGCGACAGATGAAAGGAAATACCAGGAAGCCGTCGGCTTGGTGAAAGACGTCTCTAGTCGATATCGAATTGACGCGGTTGCCTCTCAATATCTTCGTTTGTTCGAGCGTGACATTCAGCTGCATAGGGCGGAGTCGGCGAAGGCTGAAGTCTCAAGCATTCCTGTTTAAGACCTGTAGCCGGATTTACTGCAAGCAGGACAGCTAGCATTAAGGGGGACTCACTGAGCAGGTCTGGCAGATTGCCAGACCTGCACTGAGAGCGAGGCGGACGCCTCTGGCAATTTGGTCAGCCGTCTCGCTTGACGTATCATTAGCTGTCACAGTGTGTTCCGTTAAATATTAAAGTGTAGGTCGTTGCAATGGTTGGTAAGGAAGGGGGAGGTGACGCCCGCCTTGTCTGCTGCTGCACAAGTTGGCAGTTCCGACCATATCAAGCGCTGGAGGGCAACGTTGAATAATTCCGAGAACACTTCCCCTAATCCCGTTAAGCGGTCCCTGGTTCTGGGGGGGCGCGGTTTCATAGGCACCCACTTGATAGACGCATTGCTCGATCAGGGGCATTTTGTGCGCTGTTTCGATCGTCCTAACGTGGTGCCGCTGGGTGAATCCCACTCCAATCATCCTAATTTCGAGCTTTGCGAAGGCGACTTCACCAGTGAGGCCGAAGTCGCCCGGGCATTGGAAGGTTGCGATGTTTGCTATCACCTCGTGTCTACTACGCTCCCCAAGTCTTCAAATGCTGATCCCGTCTTCGATGTGGAGAGCAATGTCGTTGCGACCATCCGTTTGCTAAACCTTGCGGTAAAGTCCGGCCTGAGGAAGATTATTTTTATCTCCTCCGGTGGCACGGTGTATGGCGACCCTACGCAAGTACCTATTCCAGAAACCCATGCCACTGACCCGGCCTGTTCCTATGGAATTGCCAAGTTGGCGATCGAGAAGTATCTGGCGCTTTTTCATCGCTTACACGGCCTTGACTATACTGTTCTACGTCTTGCAAACCCGTTTGGTGAGGGGCAGCGCACCTATGCCAGCCAAGGCGCGGTTGCCGTATTTCTTGGTAAAGCCCTGCGTGGCGAGACGGTTGAGATTTGGGGTGATGGCACGGTGGTACGTGACTACATACACGTCTCTGATGTGGTGCAAGCGCTGTTGGCATCGTTGACGCGATCCGGTGAAGAACATGTGTTCAACATCGGCTCAGGGCGCGGACATAGTCTCAATGAAGTACTTGATGCGATCGAGAGAGTCACGGGGCGAGATGTAAGTCGTCATTACGTGTCGGGTCGTGGGTTTGACGTGCCTGTAAGTATCCTGGATATAGAGCGTGCCAAACAGTCTTTAGGGTGGGGTCCTGCCGTGAGTTTTGATCATGGATTGGAGCGCTTTGCCGCTTGGTTATTGGAAAATCCGGAATAAGCACATTGATTTAGCGATGGGACTGCAATTGTACGAGGCGGGTGGGTATGAGGCGTCAAATCGATCTGTAGAGCGTCACCATCCGGCTGGGTTGTGACGAAAGAAAAGCCCTTCCAAAATATTACGTATAAGAGCGCCGATTTGTTAGATATGTTTGCACCCGCGAACATCATCAATCAAATCGGCGTTGTTGTTTCTGCATGCCCTGTCATCCGTGAAAGACCTTTTACGCTGCAGTACCTGATTTGTCGGTGATATTGGCAGGTGCGTCTTATAGGTAGGGCTCAATAGACAAATTGTTTTTCTTTCAAGAGTTTTCGTGTGGTTGAATTAACCTGTTTAACCCACCAGTCATCAAAACGAGAGAGTGGTACTGCTAGTGCAATTGAAGTGGTGGCGGTTACAATAAATACGATAATTAAGCTTGATGTATTGCTGATTTCGTGATTTGCAAGTTTAAGATATACGTAACTTGATATCGAGCAGATCACAAGAGTGTGGACAAGATACAGTGGGAAACTAATTTTTCCAATGCCTCTTAAAAGTTTTCCATTCAGGTTTTTAAACACCTTTTGATTGGTCATGGTTGCGAATATTATGCAGGCGGAACCCAGTGTGTGGAGTAGGGATTGGGTGTGCACTTTCATGATAACCGGGATGGCTGAAGCCCATGCGTATGATTTTTCCGGGATTATATAGCCGAGCATGTATAGCCCAAAAATAATTAGCGCTATGGATGCATGGAAAGGGATTTCTTTTTTGTTTTTGGCTAGATAGGCAGAAAGAAATGTGCCGGCAACAAAGGGGAATATGAAGTCGTTATAGAATAGTGCTGATATTGAAATAATTATAAAGGCGTAAATCAGGTAGCGATATCCGAGTATTACGGAAATAAAGCATGCGAGCATAAAGACAATCATGCTGCCGAAAAACTCGGCTTTCATAGTCCAAAGGTTTGTATTGTAAAAGGCTTCGCCAGTGAAAAAAGTTGTCATCCCCTGCGTTAGCGCTTCCCAAAAGCTTGGCTCAAACCCTGGCGTCCATCCGTGAGCAAATGTCGCAAGCCATGGGCTCAAGCTAAGTTGCGAGGCATCATGGAAGTAATAAAAATCAAGCTTGAATAAGCAGTAACTTGCGACAGTGGTAATCGTTACGATAGCGGCCAGTCTGGGAAATCTTTTAAGAAATGCCAGGAGAAGTTTTTGCGGGTTTTCATGATTGAAATAGGACCAGCATAAAACAAACCCGGAAAGTGTGAAGAAAAAACCGACAGCCGCTGTGCCGTTTAAAAGAGCAAAATATGGCTGCCCTAGTAAGCTGTCTTTGTCTCGTGTTTGCTCTGATAATCCTGTTGTGTATGGGGAAAACGCTAAAAAAAAATGGTGAACAAGCACAATAAATGCAGCTATTCCCCTATAGGCTTCAAGAGGGAATAGTCTATTGCTTCCGTATTCCAATTTTGTTGACATGCCAGGCCTTGAATATTTATCGTTTGAGCTATAGGTGCGGGATGATAGGCATATTCATTTGTTTTGGCTAGCCTTGGCCCATAGCTTTGGGGGGGGCTTGCAGTCGGAGTCGTCTCTCTCCGCGCTGCGAAAATTTTCACACGGCTGCCGGATTTGTTGAGGGGCACGTCAAGCGCAGGTGGGTGAATGCCGTCACCATGATGATCAGTTCAACCGGGGGCTGCGAGGCCAACGATAGAATTGGGGAGGGGGCTGGTTTTGGATACAGATAGACCTTTTCGACTTTTGCGTCGGGTCGCATCATGGGATGCCGACTCCGGAAAGAAATCGGGAGCGCAGCATTCGAGTTCAGGTGGTGGGATTGTGTCTGGGGAGCATGAAGTGGTTGGGTCTGCGCTGCCGTGTCTACGCGGCTACTTTCATAAAGAACCTACGTTTATCTTGACTTGATAAAGTGGGTTTTTATGAGTTCACCGGTTTATTAGCTTAATGAGGCTTGCAGACGCGGAGGAAAATATTAGTGTCCAAAATAAGCTCGGGTAACTGTTTCGGGATCCGAGTCCATTTTTATTTTGCCGTGCTCCAGCCAAATGACCCGATTGCATGTATGCAGCACCAGGTCGCGGGAGTGGCTGGCTATCACCAAAATGCTGGTGGCTTGGACCAGTTCGTTCATCCGAGCTTCTGCTTTGTGCTTGAAGCCTTCGTCCCCTACCGACAGCCATTCGTCCATGATCAATATTTCAGGTCTGATGGTCGTCGATACCGCAAAGGCCAGGCGCAAGTGCATACCGGAAGAGTATGTGCGAACCGGCATGTCAATGAAGTCACCCAGTTCTGAAAACTCAATAATTTCGTCGAGTTTTTCTGCAATATCACTTTTTGTCATCCCGAGCAGGATGCCGCGCATGAAGATGTTTTCCCTGCCCGATGCCTCCGGGTCTATCCCTAATGAAATATCAATGAGGGAAGCGACTTCACCGCTGATACTGGCGGTGCCGGCGGAGGGGGCGTATACGCCGCTCAGCAGTCTGAGTAATGTGCTTTTGCCAGCGCCGTTATGACCGAGCAATCCAACCCGGTCTCCGTCATTGAGGGAAAAAGTAAGGTCTTCCAGTGCTCTGACGATCACTCGGCCTTGCTCGTTGGCACTGAGTTTGCCGCCTGTAGCGACTTGAATCAGTCGCTTTTTCAGAGAGCGAGCACTTGCGTTATAGATAGGGAAATCAACGCATGCGTTATGAAATTCAATAAAAGCCATAATAGTTTTCTTCTTAGAGCCAATAAGCAATGCGACGTTTATAGAGGCCATAGATGATGATCGCTATGCACCAGCCAAACAGAGCCATGCCCCCGGCCACGCACCAGCTAACAGTGCTCACATCCTGTCCGAGCAAGGGAGCCCTGACGATTTGTATGAGGTGATAGATGGGGTTCATATCCAGTAAATAGGTGCCGGCTCGGCCAGGTAGCAGGCTTGGAAGCCACATGATTGGCGTCAAGTAAAAGGCAATTTGCAAGACGCTCGCTATGATCTGCGGGAGGTCGCGATATCGAGCGCATAAAAGGCTCAATATCAAGCTGATCCATGCCAGATTGAGAACAAGCAGTGCAAAGCCCGGGATACTCAACAGCGCGCCAAGACCCAATGGTTTCTGAACAGCCAGCAGCACAAGCGGGAAAATGACAATGTTGTGCGCGAGGATCAAAGTATTGCGCCATATTGTGCGTAAAATATGCACGAATAATGGGATGGGGAGTTGTTTGATAATGCTTTCTGCGGCGATGAGGCTGGTGCAGCCCTCTAATACGCAGGTAGAAATAAAACTCCAGAGAATCATACCTGCTGCGAGAAATGGCAGGAATTCTTTCATGGGGGAATTAAATATTTGGCCAAATACGAGGCCAATAGTACCAATCATAACGCCCATGCTGATGGTAAGCCAAAACGGTCCGACAGCAGAGCGCCTATACCGTTGACGTACATCCTGCCATCCGAGCATGCCTACCAGAGAATAGCGCTTTACAGCCGTCGCTATGTCTGCCATGGCGGCGGTAATTGAGTTGTTTAGCATTCGAAACACCGGGTTGTCAAAACAGTCGATGATTGTAATCTTGTAGGAGGGTGCAGTGTCACTTTTTCCATCCCGTCTAGTTTCCAGTTTTTTATGATCGCGGGATGTACTCCACGCAAAGTGCCCCTCCCCCTGCTGCAAGGAGGGGGTGTAAAGTCTGTAGCTATTTCGTGTGGCGTGCGCGCACTCGGCGCGTTCGCTACCATGACAAGCTTGAACTATCCGTTCAAAAAGCATTGCTTGCGTCGAGCGGTCCTGTTGTGCTAGTGCTCAGAAATAAAGTCTCTGCCCGATAATTTGCACTTTTTCTATCATCCCACGGTCAGAGGTGAACGCCCAAGAAAATTCCCTCACTCCAGAAACGCATTTTGAGCTAATTCGCAGCGTCTGATCGTAAGCGCTCGCTATAATTCGCCTACTCGAAAGCGGGCAGAGCGATTAGCTCATGGTTGGCGACGAGCAGTTCCATGGCAGCAACGTTTCGTGGTTTTCAACCGAGTTTCGCGTCTGGCGTTGTCTGTCTGGCAGGCCAGTCAGAGGGGCGAATTATAGCGGCGCTTTCAGTAAAATGCTCCTTCCTGGACCCTGCCATATGCAAGTATTGGGCGATCTCGTCCTCATTGAGGTTACAATGCTGATCGACGACTGCGTAAAAGGAGGGGGCTGCGTGCTCGAAAGCTTGAATGGATAAAGTACGGAGAGTTTTGCTTGGTTTGCCTCGCAGGCAAAAAAGACTGATACAAGTCGCCACCGATGTGGTTTTGGTGTGGGTCGCTTTGTGGCTGGCCTTTATAGTCCGCCTCGGTATCGACGACATTTACAATCCGCTAAAGACCCATTTCTGGCTCTTCGTCAGTGCCTCGATTATTGCCATCCCCCTTTTCGTACGCTTTGGCATGTACCGCGCCGTCATGCGCTACTTCGGTAATGATGCACTGATTGCTATCGTCAAGGCGGTCAGTCTGTCCTCGCTGATCCTCGCCGTGGTGGTCTACTGGTACAGCAATCACGAAGTCGTGGTGCCGCGCTCTATCATCTTCAATTATTGGTGGCTAAGCCTGGTAATTATTGGCGGCCTGCGCCTGTGCATGCGTCAGTACTTCATGGGCGATTGGTTCACCGCTGCGCAGCATGTACCGTTTGTCAATCGAGACGATGGTTTGACCAAGGTCGCCATTTACGGCGCTGGCGTGGCGGGCAACCAGTTGGTTGCAGCGTTGCGCATGGGGCGCGTGATGCGTCCTGTGGCGTTTATCGATGACGATTCCTCTATCGCGGATCGTTCGATTGCCGGGTTGCAGGTCTATAAGCCCAAGCATATTCAGCAGATGATCGACGTGACGGGTGCTCAGGAAATTCTTCTGGCGTTGCCGTCTTCGACTCGTGCGCGGCGTAGGGAGATTCTCAATTTTCTGGAGGACTTCCCGCTCCATGTGCGCAGTGTCCCGAATTTCACTGATCTGGCCAGTGGTCGGGTCAAGGTGGACGACATTCAGGAAGTCGACATTGCTGACTTGTTGGGGCGGGATTCGGTGCCGGCTCAGCCTGACCTCTTGGCTCGATGCGTCAAGGGCAAGACGGTTTTGGTGACGGGGGCGGGCGGCTCGATCGGTTCCGAGCTCTGTCGTCAGATTTTCTCCCTGGGGCCAACTACGCTGTTGTTGTTCGATCATAGCGAATTCAATCTTTACAGCATTTTGTCCGAGCTCGAGCATCGTATTGCTCGTGAGTCGTTGCCTGTCCGGTTGTTGCCGATACTGGGGTCGATTCGTCATCCCCATAAACTTCTGGATGTGATGAAGACCTGGAATGTAGACACGGTTTATCACGCGGCGGCCTATAAGCATGTGCCGATGGTTGAGCACAACATTGCCGAAGGTGTGCTGAACAATGTGATCGGGACGCTAAATACCGCTCAGGCTGCGTTGGAGGCTGGTGTTGCAAACTTTGTGCTGATCTCGACCGATAAGGCCGTACGCCCTACCAATGTCATGGGCAGCACCAAGCGGCTGGCCGAGTTGACCTTGCAGGCTCTCAGTCGTGAGTTGGCGCCGGTGTTATTCGGGGACAAGTCCAACGTGTCCCGGGTCAACAAGACCCGTTTCACCATGGTGCGGTTCGGTAATGTGTTGGGCTCATCGGGATCGGTTATTCCGCTTTTCCACAGCCAGATCAAGTCGGGCGGGCCTTTGACGGTTACCCATCCGAAGATTACCCGATACTTCATGACCATTCCCGAAGCGGCACAGCTGGTAATACAGGCCGGTTCCATGGGGCAGGGCGGTGATGTGTTTGTGCTGGACATGGGCGAGCCAGTCAAGATAGTCGAGCTGGCGGAGAAGATGATTCACCTGTCTGGCCTGAGCATTCGCTCGGAGAAAAACCCGCACGGCGATATTGCCATTGAGTTCACTGGGCTGCGTCCCGGGGAAAAGCTTTACGAAGAGTTGCTGATCGGCGACAACGTGTCCGCTACCCGGCATCCGATGATCATGAGCGCCAAGGAAGATCATTTGCCTTGGGAGGCGCTCAAGGGCAAGTTGATGGAGTTGCTGTCTGCCGTTGAGCGGGATGATTATTCGCGAGTTCGCCAACTTCTGCGTGACACTGTCAGTGGTTACGCCCCGGATGGTGAAATCGTCGACTTGATTTACCAGCAGCGTCGCCTCGAACCCTGATTGTTACACACGCTGTAGCGGACGCGTTTTTGACAGAGTTGTCCCATGGCCAAGGTTTGAGAGGCAGCTTCTGAAAAGCTGTTCTTCCTTATCAATGTCATGGAGCGTCACTTATGGGTACAGGCTACTTCTACTCTCTGTTTTGCCCTGATGACCAGCGCTTCTATTGCTGCGCCTGTGGTCAAGTCCGACACAGTTACCGCGTATGCTGCAGGCCGAAATACCGCTAAAGCGCTGGTTCGGTGCTGCCTCTCACCTGTCATGCAGGCTTTTGAGGCGCGATGAATGCACTACGCCCCTTACTTCGTACTGCGCCGATCACGGCATACCCTACCATGCGCAATCCAAAAAACCTCTTTGCTGACTGATACCAGCCCACCTTGCTTCGCTATTTTGACGGCTGGCCACAACATAACGGAAACCTTTCGGCAATTCTGGTCCAGTTCTTTGAAGACGGTGAGTTGATCGTACGTTTGGCCGGCGACAGCTTCGACCTGGCCGTCATCACCTGGCTTCGAAGATACACCCGAGGTCATCAGGCAGCTGACGCGCATCGCCCGCCTAGGTCTGATAACTCGTCGCTGAGATTCAGGGGTAGTCGATCGCGACGATGTACACGAACTGTTCGCCAGTGTATGGGGGGCGCTGCTGATCAGATACAGTTTTAGGTCCAGTCGTCAGTGCCTACGATGTGGAAGGGCGATGCCCTGTCATGCTCGTCTTCGATCGTCACCCGCGTGCAGAAGTGGACTTTGTTTGGGGCGTAGGGGTGATCGCGTTCGACTTTTAGGCTTTTCACGCGCTTGGTCAGAAAGCGCACCCGACTGTCGATCTTTCGCAGTTTTTTTTGTCGTAGGTGTGTCGGAGAAACTCGGAACAAGTCCTCAGATGTGCTTGAATACGCCATGACTACCTGACCCGAGCCCGGCATGAACCAGATGAGCTGTTCCGATTTCGAATACGCCAGCAAGTGTAAGCAACCCGGGCGTGAACGCTTTCTGGCTGAAATGGCGTGGGTGGTGCCCTGGAGCGGATTACTGGCGCTGATTGAACCGTACTTTCCCAAGGTGGGTGATGGTCGTAAGTTGTATCCTCTGGAGACCGTGCGGTCTATTCATTTGCTGCAAAACTGGTTTTTCTTGAAGTGATCCGACGATGGATGTGTTCCATGAAATTAACTTGCTACGCCAGTTCACCCGGCTCACGCTGGGCGATCCGATTCTTGACGACTCCACCATTTTATTTCGGGTCGCTCATTAAAATGTTATTCGAGTTTGAAGTGGCAGGGCTGCAATATCCGAAAGATCACAAAGTTATTAGAATGGCCGCGGCTGGACAGCGGTCCACAGTTGATTTCTCTCGTGTCATGAATCTACAGTCGTGCGTTTGTTTTACTGGGCGCGGGCTATGGTCGAACTATCAGCCGAATAAGTTTTATCGTGTCATGGATGCTTTGGTGTTTCGAGTCTCTCCGGCATTAAATAGGAATTTTTTTTGGCGTTGTTAACTCATGGGTTAGTTACCTATTAGTAAAGTGCTGTAGACGGCTTGTTGTTGTATGAAAAAATTCTGTGATAAAGGGTGGGTGTGTTATGTTTGGTGTTATTTCTAGAGGTCAATTGGAGTTGATGAGATATAGCTCATGCTACTCTGAAAAATATAAGATTTTTTATGTGTCGACGCCGAAAGCGGGCTCCACTTCATTAAAATGGTGGTTCGCTAAGCTTGAAGGTTATGTGCCTGACATCAATAAAGACCTCAAAAGTTTAGAGAGTACGCCAGAGTTAACCATCCATGACACCTTTCATCTGGTTGCCCCATCAGTTACCGGTCTTTCCGAGTCCCGGCTGGGTGAGCTCGTTAACGCTGATGGGGTTTTTCGTTTTGCGGTGGTTCGAAATCCTTACGAACGTATATTTTCAGCGTGGCAATCAAAAATTTTACTTCGTGAGCCATTGCAGATAGGGCGGTATGTTAAGCAAGAGTTTTATTTTCATAAAATAGCGAGCATCGTTGATATCGCGAATGCTTTTGAAGGTTTTCTTGAATATTTGTTGGCTGTTGAGGCTCCGAGTTTCTTGGATCCGCATTGGACTCCACAAGTAGCCTTGCTGCGTCCTGATTTAATAAAGTACGACATTGTTTCGCAGTTGGAAGATACTTTGAGCCTGGAAGCAGAGCTTGAAAGTATTGTAGGTGATGAGTTTATTGCCCCGTTTGTGACAAATCGAGCTAACCAAAGTCTAATTCCTTACTCCGAAAGCTTTATTACTTCAAGGTCTGCGGAGTTGATAAAACTTTTGTATGCTGGTGATTTTACTGCTTTCAACTACCCTTTGGACGTGCCTAAGGGTAAAGCCGAATTGAGTCAAGATGCACTCGATATGGCGCTGAGAGGGATCAGTATGATTAAAGGTCGGCACTCCAGGATCTCTGATTTTCACCTACAGATAAAAGATGCTCAGGCAGAACAATCCAAGCTTAGAGAACTCTCTGATGGACTTGAGGGGCGACTGAAGGGGCTAGAAGCGAAAGTTTCCACTGTACTGACTGAGCGGGAGAAGTTAAAACTTGAATTGGTTAAGCAGCGAGATGAAAATCTTTCCCTGAGGCAGCAAAATCGTTCCTTGAATGAGCGAAATACAGAGGCTCATCATCAGTTCGAGGTATTGCTGGATAGTAAACATCAGCTAACTGTAGTTCTGGCCGAGTGTCTGAAAATTATATTTTCTTCCCGTCCGTGGAAAGCTATGCGAGCGGCGCGTAAGCTATTGGGGGCGGTTGAGCACCCATTTGCACGTGTGCTTTCAAAGCATTTTAGCTTTGAGTACAATAAATATTTACATGCTAACTCAGATGTGGCTGCTATCGGGGTTTCTCCAGAAGAACACTTCCTTGTGAATGGAGCTATTGAAGGACGTCCGCTTTCTATTGAAATCCAAGACGCGGACATTTTTGATGCTGAGTTATATCGTGCTCTTTACCCTGATGTAAAAAACTCCGGAGTAGATCCAGAGGTGCATTACCGATCTACAGGTAAAAGGGAGGGGCGCATGGGAGCCATGCCTGCTCTTGAAGTTCGGGGTGCAAACGGGTCTATCGATCCATTACGCAAAACGTTTTTGGTTGTCAGTCACGAAGCTTCCAGGACAGGCGCACCTATATTAAGTCTCAATATAATTATAAACCTGTCTAAAAAGTACAACGTTGTCGCCCTTCTTCTTGGTGGGGGGGATTTAGAGGATGCATTTTTAGCTTCAGGTGCTGCGGTAATTGGGCCCTTCGCGGATATAAAAAATAACTCGGTAATTACCAAGGCGATCGTAAAACAGATACTTGAGCGTTTCAATATAGATTGCGCAATAGCGAATAGTATTGAAGCCAGATACGTACTGCCTGCTCTTGCCGAGCGGTTTGTTCCTTGCTTAAGCCTAGTGCATGAATTCGCCGCAAATACTCGACCTCGCAGTGCATTTCGAGAAGCGCTTTTTTGGTCAGGTGAGCTGATATTTTCAACAGACATTACATTGAAAAGTGCCCAGGCGGAGTACGCGGAGCTAAACAAAGGGCATACGCATATTCTTCCCCAAGGCCGCTGCCTTTTGCCTCCCGAGAACCATAGTTCTTCCGATATCGAGAGGGAGCAACAACGCATTATAAATGCAATGCGACCTAATGGGAGTGCGGAGGGGCAGGTCGTAATCCTTGGAGCCGGTTATGTGCAGCTGAGAAAGGGAGTAGACCTTTTCATAGAATGTGCTGCAAGGGTGGTCAATGCACCAGGTGGTAAAAACTGTCGTTTTGTCTGGGTTGGACAAGGGTACAATCCGGATCACGACATAGGCTATTCTGTCTATTTGGCAGATCAAATAGCAAGAGCGAACCTCGAGAAAAATGTATTCTTCATTTCCGAAACTTTTGCCATCGATACGGTGTATGAAAACTCCGATATTTTCCTGCTGACGTCGCGACTGGATCCGCTGCCCAATGTCGCCATTGATGCACTCAGCCACGGCTTACCGATTGTGTGTTTTGATAAAACTACGGGTATAGCTGACTTCTTATCTTCGTGCGGTCTTGCTGAGGAATGTGTTGCGCCGTATCTGGATACTGTATCAATGGCAGAAAAAATCCTTTCGTTAGCAAACTCTCAAAATTTGAGAGCTGACGTCAGTAGGCAGAGTCGTTCTAAATCTCACGATTATTTCGATATGAATAAATATATCGAAAGTTTGGAACGGATTGCGCATGTTGTCGAAGCGCGAACGAAGCAGGAATATGCAGATTATTTGATTGTGAAAGAATCTGGTTTGACCGATTTTGAGTTTCTCAGAGATTCTCATCGGGTGAACTTTAGTGATAGCGACCTGCTTTGTATGTATATGCGTTCTTGGGTGCGCGGAATAGGCAGAAAAAAACCTTTTCCGGGCTTTCATCCAGGTATCTATCTTGAACAGAATAATCTCGACCATCTTGAGATTGATCCGTACTCCCATTTTCTTCAGGCCGGCGAACCCCGGGGCTCTTGGCTGCGTCCAGTGCTGACGCCAAAGACAATAGTTGCCGAAGTGTTGGATGACACAAAGATAGCGCTTCATATTCACGTATACTATCCGGATTTACTCCCGGAAATTTTGCAAAGACTGAAGGCAAACAAGGTAAGGCCAGATCTATTTATCAGTGCTCCGTCGTTAGAAGCTAAACTTGAAATCCTGGCTCTATTAAAGGCTGGTAACGTAGAGGCTGTCTGTGTTGAAGTTGTTCCAAATAGAGGGAGAGACATCGGTCCCTTGCTGACTGCTTTCGGTTCAGAGCTCGTAAAAAATTATCAAATTGTTGGGCATATTCACACGAAGAAAACTGTTGATGTCAAAGACTTGGAGGTTGGTAGAAAATGGTTCAACTTCCTCTTGGATAATTTGTTGGGCGGAGCAGCTGGAAATATGGCTGACGTCATCGTTGGTCAAATGTGCTTGAATCCGAAATTTGGATTGATTTTTCCAGATGATTCGAATGTTGTGGGTTGGGATGCAAACGAAAAACCTGCTCAAGAACTGGCTTTGCGTTTGTCGCTTGACAAACTTCCTAAGAATATTAATTTCCCGGTAGGGACGATGTTCTGGGCTCGCTCAGAAGTATTGGCACCACTAGTTAATTTGTGTTTGAAGTGGGAGGATTATCCTGCAGAGCCCCTTCCGTATGATGGCTCGTTGCTGCATGCACTAGAACGTATCATTCCCTTGGTCTGTGAAAACGAGGGCTTTGAATATGCAGTAACGAATGTTAGAGGTAGCACACGCTAAGTCGCTAAAATGGCTTTTTGCTTGCCAGGCAAAAAGCCATTTTTTAATGTCTTCTGTAAACTGCGTTTTTATTTTATTTTTGTGTGTTCTGGTTTAGTTTTTGAGTGTTGGTTAGGCTGTTTAATTGTTTTTAGAGGGAGGATTATAATATTCGCTCAGGTTGTTCGTATCTGCTCCATATAATTCAAACCCGCCACCTGATCCCGGATGCTGTGTTCCCGATTCTCTTCTGGGGCTCGCCGTTATGATGCGTCCTACGCCAAAAAACGTATCAACTCCACATTCCAAGCGGATAGCTGACGGCAGAAGTTTTGCTCCCGATTTTCATCAGGAGCCCATCACCATGATTTAACGCTGTTCATCGGTAAGCGCTCCAAGAACCCCACAATTTAAAGGTGGAGTTCATGGAGCGCTTATATGCATTGTTGAATGTGCTGTGGGCGCCGCCCAAGGCGGCGTAATTGCCGGAGCCCGGGCCCATGGCCCGGGCTCCTCTACGCGCGATTTCAGCGAAATGACCAGCGCTTGTGACCGAAGTAGCTGGTAAACACCGGCACTGCCACGCCGAATGCGTGCGCTATTTCATGCTTGAAGGACTCCATGCCCATTGCCGGCAGAATGTACGATGCCATGCCAATACTGATGATCCATGTCTGTACGACCGCAACGAGGTTGACCAGTACAAAGAACATTGCCGAGTGATGGATGGGCTGTTGGCTTTCGGTAAAGACAAACATTCGTGCCAGTACAAAGGCGGCGATCATGCCGGTCAGGTAGGCGAGCCCGATCGAGACTGAAAAGCTCAGCCATTGGTTATAAAAGATCCTCGAGAAGAAGTTGACGGTAGCTGCGCTACCCCCCGTTAGCAGAAAGGCAAGAAACTGTCGATTAAGCAGTTGTTTCACTTAACTGCATCCCTTGCCATGTTTCTGCCGAAATCGATGCTCTCGGAAATACCGCGATCCTCGGGATAGTAGTAGGAGGTATCGGCTACCCACAAGCCTTGTACCGGCAGCGAAACCGGCGGCAGCCGGTCCAGATAGCCCGGGTCGCAAATGGGCTGGGCATGCCGATAGCGGCTGGCGTGGATATTGATGAAGTCCTCATCGTTCAGTGCCGGGTTGATCTTCTTTAGGTAGCGACGCACCTTGTCGAGGAACGCCTGGTCCGGTTCGGCGAACTTAGGATGTTCACTAGGCATGTAGAACGGCACATAGACAATGTGTTCGTTCATTGGACGCAGGTTGGTGTATTCGACAAGTCCGGGGATATCCATTTCGGGGTCGTTGGTGTTGAGCCAGAAGTTCTCGGTCAGAGGCTTACGCAGCTTGGCGATCACGCAGACTACCGCGACGTTCTTGAGGGCTGCGAAGCGCGCGAGAATGTCCTGCGGCAGGTCCGGCATCAGGGAGGGCACGTAGGGCAGCGGCACGGTGCTGATGACTTTGTCGAAGCGCTGGATTTCTTCCCCGCAGACCACACCCTGAACTTTGCCGTTTTCGATGATTACGCGGTTGACAGGCGACCTCAGGCAAATGATGCCGCCGTGTTTTTCGATATCGGCCTTCAGCGCCTGCAACAGGGTGTCAGAACCGCCATCCAGGTAGCCGAGTTTTTCGCGGAACAGGCTATAGCGCGAGCGGCCGATGCGGCGAATGCGGCTCCAGATCCAGGCTGCCGACAGGTTATCGGTGTAATGGTAGAACTTGTAGTCGAACAGGCGCTTCCATAGCACTTCCCAAGCCTCGGCCCCGACCCAGCGCTTGATCCAGCCCGTGGCTTCGACGTTGTCCAGAGGCTTCCAGTCATTTCGCTTGGTGGACAGGAATGCGTGGAGGCCATAACGGAACTTGGCTGTCAGGCTCAGGCCCTTGAACTTGAGCAGAGCAATGGGATTGCCCCAGGGTTGCAAGCGGTTCTGATACCAATAGCCCATCTTGGTTTCGACCCAGCGCATTTTCGACGCCAAGCCCAACTCGTCCAGTACCTTCAGGAAGGCATGGTCAGAAATGCAGTGGAAGTGGTAGTAGCGCTCGATGGTGGTGCCCGAGAAATCGAACGCCGCGGTCATTCCACCCACACGGTCATCCGCCTCGAATACCACGGGTTTATGCCCGTCCCTGGCCAACTGGTAGGCCACTGCCAGGCCCATGGGGCCAGCGCCCAGCACGGCAACTCTTTGTCCCATCGTCAAAACTCCAGAACCACTTTGCTGTAAGTGGGGTCGTTGAAGGTTTCCTGTATCGCCTTGGCAAACGGCGTGTAGGTCACGCCGAAGGTGCCGGGCCAGTCATTGACCTCGAATTCGTCCTTGGCGCTGAGTGCAGCCAGCTGTTGGGTGGTGAAGGGTGGGTTCTTGTCGAACAGGCTCCATGTCCAGATCAGGCTGTAGAACAGGCCGTAGGGAATGCGTGCGATCACGGCCTTGGCGCCGGTGGCACGCTTGATTTCGCGAATAATATCGATGTAGTCGACTTTTTCGTGCCCCGATACGTTATAGATGCTGTCGCGCACACGGTTTTGTATGCAGCTGATGATGACATTGCAAAAATCGCCCACGTACAACGGCTGGCGCATGTAGCGGCCATGACCAGGAATCGGGAAGACAGGAACCTTCTTCATGAAGCGCGACAGCCAGCCCAGGTGTTTGCGGTCAAACCAGCCAAACATGAGAGTCGGGCGCAACACCGGGCAGGGGATACCGCTTTCAAGCACCATCTTTTCCTGTTCTATTTTGCTTTTGGTGTAGAAGTCGTCGGCCACCGATTCGACCACCGAAGAGCTGATGTGCACCAGATAGTCGATGCTGTGCAGCTTGATCTGTTCAAGAATCAGGCGGGTCGCATTGACGTTGTTGTCGACGAATTCCTGATAGTCAATACCACCGATCTGTGCCTGCAGCATGACGACCACATTGGCACCGGCGAAGGCCTGTTGCCATTCACCGGGCATGGACAGGTCACCAAAAATGGTGGTCACATCAGGCTGCACGCGCTTGAGGATCTCCAGGTTTTCGCGGTGCTTGTCGATGACCACGATATTGCTGTAGCCCTTGGCTTTGAGGCGAGCTACCAGATTCTGTCCGACCAGCCCGGCACCGCCGGGCAGGATGATACGTTCATCAAGATTAATAGCGGTCATTGCGGGTCAACCTGGATGTCTTTGCGAAATTGGCACAACTGCAGTTCCTTGCCTACCACGCGGGCCACGCCAACGGCATAGCTGCCCTTGAGGTCGCGGGTGTCTATAACGCGGCCGAAGCCGGCGTTGCCGAGGTCGGATTTTTTGAAGAAGTCGTTTACATCAGGGCGTGCGTACTGGGTCGCATCATAGTAACGCACGTTCTGGTGGGCATCGGTGAGGGTGATGTAGACCTGTGACGACAGCTGGTTTCGGGCCGCATCCACGACGGTCCAGCCCTTGGCTTCAATGGCGCCTGCGAGCTTCTGCGTGGTCGGGTTCGCGAAGTCGAGGCTGCCAATGCATTGCGCTGGGGTCTTCGGTAGGTCCAGGCCTACGTTCGTCTGTGGCAGGCTGATGTAGCAGCCTGATACTTCGGCGACCTTCCACTGACCGTCTTTGTGTTGCTGGTTAACCAATTGGCCAAGGCTGGGCTTCTCAACCGGAGGGCACGCGACTACCGCGCCCAGGGGCGCGCCACCCAGAAAGGTCTCGGGGGATTCGATGGTCTTGTCCAGATCCTTGAAGCTGTTGGCAATGGTGAATGACTTGTGTTGTGCGTAGTAGACGATCGACGAACTCCAGTCGTTGCCGTACAGGGTAAACGCCTCCCCGTCCTTCATGTTGTGCTTCAGCGTGTCAGCCACTAGAAGATCTTTAGAGTTGCTCAGGTCAATCTTCTGTTGCAGGTTTTCGCCATACCCTTGTGCAAAGGTGCTGTAGTTGTTGGCCAGCAAGGCAACGAACAGCCCCAATATCCAAAGGCGAGACTGCGGATGAGCGAGGCCTTCGGACAGCGCCACGGCCAGTGCGAAGATGATGAAAATGACGCAGGCCGACTGGTAGTAGCTATGGACTAGATGAAGATTGGTGAATATGAACAGGGGCAGCAATGCCAGGACGCAGCTCGTCAGCACCACCAGGCGAGTTCTGGTGTCGCGAGCCATCAACAGGGCGCAAAGGATGATTGCGATACCGAAGACGCCCGACAGGTTGCCCTTGACGATGCGTGACCAGATGACCTCGCCATACAACAGCTTGGAAAAGCGTTGAGGCAAAGTACCCCAGTTCCATGTCGAGAGTGCGCTGGACGTCAGGGCGCTGCCGAATTCATTCTCGTTCTTGAGCACGTCAGTGTAGTGGGTCCAGGCAACCCCGAACACGATAGGCAGCGCGAACAGCAGAATGCCCAAGGTGATGTTACGTGCACTGATGGCTTTGAACATGCCCCCATTACGCTGGGTTTCGTGGACCAGGAATACCAGTGCCATTACCGCCAGCACCGGCAGGCCGGTGGTGGCTTTTTGCAGGATCGAAAGCGAAATCAGAGTGGTGAAATAAATCGCGTCCCGGTGGCGACCTGCGGCCAGGAAATCGAGGAAATACTTAATCGCGGCAACGGCGAAGAACACCGCCACCGTCTCGATCATGAAGGTGCGACCCCAGAACAGGTAAAGAGGGCTGGAGAACAGCAGACCGGCGAAAATATAGAAGCTGCGCGGGGCTAGCTTCAACGACTGGCAGATTGAGCGAGTCGGCAGCAGGCACAGCACCAGGAACACGAAAGAAACGATCCTGCCGACCTTGCCCAGATCGAGGCCCGTGAACTTGCTGATCAGCGCCACCAGCGCCTGATAGAGCGGGAATTCAAACGGGATTGACCAGGGGGCGCCGGAGACGGGTGTTTCGTAGGCGAACTTGAAACCCTCCTTGATGAACCAGAAGGAGGTCAGCGCTGTTTGGGTCTGGCGAAAGCCGAACAATTCAAGCAATGGCTGCCCCGAAAAGCGAAGCGCCAGATAGGTCGCGTAAAGCACCGTCAATACGGCAATGCATTTGATACTGCGCTCGATCAGCAGCTCATTATCTGCCAGCTTGAATAGCTTCAAGGATCCACCCCAGTCCGTCTAAAAGTTTGAATATCAGAAATTTATTTTTTGAATATGAATTGCGGCAACTTCCGGATGACCATCATGATCAATGACCAGAAGCGCGGTACATTGTTATTGCGCAACAATTTGCGCCTGCAGCATAACTACAACATTCGCACTGTCCACCCGTCTGGAAGTAAGTGATTTTACATATTCATTCTTTTGAAAATTACGCCAGGAATTAACTTAATTATCATCATGATTAATACCCAGAATCCCGGGGCGTAGAGGACGTCAACTTTGCGATCAGTACCTTTTACAATGCGTAGGGCCACCTGCTCAGGCTTGGCCAGCAGTGCAGCAGGTAATGGTAAGCCTTGAGTCATCGGTGTATCGACAAAGCCCGGCCTGATGTCAATGACATGTACACCGACCTTGAACAGACGTGCTCGTAGACCTTCACAAAAGGTGGAAACTGCAGCCTTGGCGGTACCGTATAAGTAGTTGGACGGACGACCGCGGTCACCAGCTACCGAGGTAATCACAGCCAAGGTGCCACAACGCTGGGTTTCAAATTGGTTGGCCAGCAGCGTTAGCAGGGCGATCACCGACGTACCATTGTTGGCAAATTCCTGGAGCGCTACGCCAACGTCCTGCTCGCAGACTTTCTGATTGGGCAATGTGCCGTGCGCAATGAGGGCAATATCGATTTGCTGTAAGGTCGCTAGGCAACTGTCGAGCATTGCGCCGTGTGCTACAAAGTCGGTGGCATCCATGCAGTGAAGTGTTACTGATTTGGCGCCTCGACCTTTCAGGTCGGCTGCGGTTTGTTCTAGTTTTTCGAGGTTACGGGCCACGAGAAAAAACTCGCTGCCTTGTTCGGCCCATAGACGTGCACAGGCAGCGGCAATGGCCGATGTTGCACCAATAATTAGAATTCGTTTCATGCAGTAACTCGTTTCCAGAAGTGGGAATTCAGAGAGGGATCACGCAGTGCTTCCAGTCGTTCCCATGCGGGGTATGCTTTGCGGAAATCGCCGCCGGTCATGTGGGCATCCTTGGCCGGATACAGGCGACCACCACCCTCGCGAACGATGGCATCCAGCCTTGCAAATAGCCGCACCAAGTCAGCCTTCTGCGGAAAGTCCAAGGCTAGAGAGGTGCCGGGGAGAGGGAAGGACAGCAGGCCTGGCGAGGCGATGTTGCCACAGCGTTTGAGCACGGCGAGAAACGAGCCTTGGCCAGAGTCTGCAATGGCTTCCAGCAACTCGTGCATGACTACCTCGGCCACTGCGTCGGGTATCACGCACTGGTATTGCTGGAAACCTCGGCGCCCGTAGATACGGTTCCAATGCAGTATGCGATCCAGCGGATAAAAGAAGGGCTCGTAGTCACCGCGTTTGCGTGTGCTCTGGGCAGGATGCACCCTCCAATACATATCATTGAAGGCTCGCAATGACAGGTTGTTGATTAGAGACACTGGCGGTGTCAGCGGCACGCTAAACTTCGCTCGCTCGTCCACTTCCAGTGAACCATAACGTGCGTGGTCACCCACGATGAATACGCCCCGCCCGGTCTGAGTGCCTTTTGCCAGGCAGTCGATCCAGGCGACACTGTATTCATGCTGGTGATCGAGTTCGGCGGACAGGCTGAAGAATTCGCCCAGATTGCCGAAACGCACTACGGTACTGTCGATCTGGCTGGTGCGAATGGGGATAAGCTGAATTTCTGCCCACACGATAATTCCAGTCAGACCTAAACCTCCAATAGTAGAGGTGTAAAATTCGGGATGCTCGGTAGGAGAGCAGGTCAGCACTCCTTCATTATGGCGCAATAAACCCAAACGCCGCACATGGTTGCCAAAGGTGCCGCGCAGGTGATGGTTCTTGCCATGGACATCGTTAGCGATGGCCCCGCCGAGGGTGGCAAACTGGGTGCCAGGTGTGACTGACAGGAACCAGCCCTGCGGGATGGAAATTGCCAGGATCTCGGCGAGGGTTACACCGGCCTCTGCTTGTACGGTTCCTTGCTGCCAATCAACCTGGATGAAGCGATTCAGGGCTCCCATGTGCAACACTTGATCGCTCGCGGCTAGGCAGCTGTCTCCATAACTACGTCCGTTGCCATACGGCAGGGTGCTTCCGTGCGTGGCGACCACAGCATCGCGCAGAGCCTCGACTTCGCTACGCCAGCTACAAGCGTGTGCAGTCTGCGGGGCATAGGGATAGCATCCCCAAGAGTGCAGCGGACGAGTCATGCTGCTACCCAGAACACTAGCCCAAACAAAGCGCCAACGACCAGACTGCTGCGGTCGCGGATGGCGAACACTACAGGGTCATCATGCATTTGCCCGCGATGAGTGAGCATCCACACTCGAGTGATCCAGAACAAGAGCAGCGGGCAGGCTAGCCAGATCACTTGTGGGTGGGCATAAAGCCCGGTTGTAGCCTGATCATGGATGTATAGAGCCAAGACCATTACGGCTAGATAACCGGAAGACGCGCCCAGCGAGGAAATCATTTCCAGATCGGCGGGATAGTAGCCTCGCCCACGGGTTTTCCCGGTATCGCCCTTGCGCCTTGCTTCTCGCAGTTCTGCGTAGCGCTTAACTAGTGCGAGGCTCAGGAACATGAACATCGAAAACGCCAAAATCCAGAATGTCAGTTCCAAACTGAATGCTGCCGCGCCAGCTATGATGCGCAGGGTATAAAGCGCAGCCAGGGCGATCACATCGATAGCCATCTGTCGTTTCAATGACAGCGAATAGGCGAGAGTTAATATGTAGTATGCAATGAGGGTTCCGGAAAACTCCCAAGGCAGAAGCCATGCAGCCCCTGAAAAAGCGCCAACCAATAATATGGGAAAGAGCTGTAGCCCGGACTTGATCGACAATCGTCCAGCGGCAAATGGACGATGCCGTTTGGAGTGATGATGTCGGTCATCGGCGAGATCCAGCAAGTCATTAAGTAGATAGACGCTGGAGGCACATAGCCCAAAAAACAGAAAGGCCAATACTCCCTGCCATAGGAGCATGGGGTTGGTCAGTTGATGCGCCGCCATTAGAGGTACGAAAATCAGCGCATTCTTCATCCACTGGTGCAGCCGCAACGCCTTCAACCAGTCCTTCGGCCTGGAAGGATTGGAGTAAATCACCTGTTCGACATTGCCTTGTGCCCGAGCGCCACGCTCAACACCGGATTCCGGATTGACCACATAAGCCTTCCGGGCAACCGCCCAAACTGGGACGTCGTCATGAGAGTTACCCACATAATCAAAGCCCTGCTCACCATAGTGCTCGACCAACAGATCGCGTTTACGATGGGCCGACAGGTTTCGCTTGCTGTCAGAGGCCAGCACTTGGTCAAACAATTGAAGATGTTCAGCAATACGTTCGGCCAGGCTGTAATGGCTGGCTGTCGCCAGCACTATGGTCCGACCGTTATTCCGCTCGACTTCAATTAGTTCAATGACCGCAGGATCGAAAGGCAGGACACTGACATCAATATGGGTAGCCTGGGCGAGACCTTCCTTTAAAGCCACCTTGCCTTTGGTCAACCAAATAAAGGGTTTAAACAGGCTCAATGGCTTATGCCGAACAAAAGCCATACCTGTTTCCAGCAGCAGATCGGAGCGCAGCAGGGTACCGTCGAGATCGACAATAAGCGGAATAGTGGGAGGTGTAATATAGACAGTCACAAGAGCTCTTCCCTGAATATTGGCTACTCAAACAAAAACAAAATAAGATCAGGAAAACAACGGAGATCTTAGCAAAGGCTACTAAAAGGCCATCAGGCTTTAATTTGCGCGAAATGGTACCACGGATGACACATGGATTCACGGGAAGTGGCTAATAAATTGACTGGCAGGGCATGCGGTGATGAGGGTGATCACAGAGTCGTAACGCAGCCCATCCCTGACCTGGTCAACTTGATTGGATCCCCGCACAAAGAGTGAGGCGCGTCACTAACCCTCGAGAATCTTCCATTTTTCACCGTTCTCTCCGTAGACCACTCCGCTCGCCTTGGCGTCGATCCGGGCACCGATCCGCTTCTCGCAATTGCTGAATTTGATCTTTCCGCCCCGCCGCTCCAGGTCAGTGGCATTCGCTCGCAACTCCGGTTTACGACAGGAAGGCGAACGCTCGGCGCGGTTGGACGATTACACCCGCGCTAGACAGGTCCTACGCGAGCCGTCAGTGGCTACACCCCCCGATGGCGATATCGTTGACTGGATCTACCAGCAACGCCGACTCGAGCCCTGATTGTTTCACATCCTGTAACGGACACATTTTTGACAGGTATTTGACCCCGTGCTTTTCGTCTTTCTGAATCGCCCTCGTAATCTAGTGAAAATCCTTTATTGGGAGCGCAACGGCTTTTGCCTTTGGCTTAAGCGCCTGGAGTCTGAACGTTCAAAACCTCGCCCGACATCACGGATGAGGCGATCGTGCTGACCGTACAAGAGCTGAACGTATCGTAAGAGTTGCATTAACCCCATACTTTAAAGGTGGGGATCTATGGCTATCTTGGAATTTTCGGCGTGTAGTTCCGCGGCAGCAAGGCCTCGAAGTCTTCTACGCTCGAGGCTTGTGGCAGACGCTCCAATGCGTGGCTGCGCCACTGGAGCAGCCACGCATGCGCACGGTGGTCGACTACGAGACGTTGTTGCCGTGGAACTGCTCACCGGACATGTCACGGTAAACGGGAAGCACATCCGGCGGTAGGTGTACTTCGTGGATTGCATACGAATAAACGACGGCGTCTCTCAGCAGCGCCGGGCGCGACCTGTGCCACGATAGTGTGAGCTCCTCGAAACTCGCAATACCGAGACCTGCCGGATCCGAAACGACAGGCGACGAGCGATCCAAGGCTCAGGAACTCCTACGCTCCTGACCTCCCCGACACGCTTTATCGCAACGACGTCTTGGCAGAGCAGCACAAGCGCCTTCAAAAGCGGCGCGCTCCAGTTCGCAGCTGGAAGGTGCAAAGGCTGATTGAGCTGCAAGAGGACCAAGTAGCGTTGTATCATCCTCACCGCGTCATCAATGATGGCACGGGAATACGTGTGATCCAGTCCTCCAGCGAAGACATTTGCTCAGACCTGACGAAGCGCCGGGCTATTACCCTGCGCGACCAATGAGCTGTTGCAAGAATAGAAATTTCTTATCATCTGTAATTAAAATCAGGGCGGAAATACATGCTGCACAAGGATAATAACTTGAACTTGTTACGGTTGGTTGCCGCGCTGATGGTTCTATATGCTCATTCATTCGATATTTACGGTAATACTCCGGAGATTTTTATCGGTATTGATTCCTATGGTGGGCTCGGGATCGCGATATTTTTTATCATTAGTGGTTATTTGATTTCAAAAAGTTGGAGTTTTGATCCTTCGGTCATTAGCTTTTTAGTTAAACGATCGCTGCGAATATTTCCAGCCCTGATTGTTGTTGTGGTGCTAACTTCGTTTCTGCTTGGTCCAATTTTTTCGACGTTGACAGTCAAGCAGTACTTCTCGGATCTGGCATTTATTATGTACTTGAAGAACATAATTTTAAGTCCGGTATTTTATTTGCCAGGCGTGCTGGAGCACTCCAGAGTTGCCAATGTGATCAATGGTCCTCTATGGAGTTTGCCTATTGAATTTTTCATGTATCTGGTAGTGGTGGCGCTTGGGCTTCTATTCAAAGGCGGTCGTCTTGCATACACAGTTACCGCAGCATTGTTTGCGCTGATTGTAGTTTTTTGGTGCTGGCGAGATGCGCCTTTGCTGGTGGTTCACGGTAGTGATGTAAGAAACATTCCGTTAATAGGCATCTATTTCATGATTGGGGCATGTTATGCGAAGTGGGGGCTCGAACGGTGGTTCAGTCTCTCCGGCGTAACTGTCATGGTGATGATTACCCTTCTTCTGGCACCGTATTTATCGTTTTCGAAAGCCCTGTTATGGCTTACGTTACCGTATGTCGTTTTGGCATATGGACTTTCCAGAAGTTGGTTGGGGAGCTTGGTCAATAAAGTGGGTGACTGCTCTTACGGTGTTTATATCTATGCTTTTCCGGTTCAGCAGTTTGTTTTGCTAAAATTCCCTGGTATTGCCTATTCAACCTATCTTGTTGTTACAGTGGTCATTACTCTGATTTTGGGATACGGCTCTTGGCATTTGGTTGAGAAAAGGGTTCTCAAATTCAAGCCAAAAAATAAAGTCAGGTCTGTATCGAATGGTGTTGATGCCTATTCGGCGTTCAATCCTGTTGTGGGTGAAAAGCTCAATTCAGGGGCTTGAGCAAATGTATGTATTTATGATGTAACAGTCACTCAGGTCACCTATGAAGAGCTACAGGGGCTGCCGCGACAGCGCCGACGCCTGACGATCCTACCCCCCCAAGGTTTCATAATGCCCGGTTTATGGATCAGCTTCTTCGTAACAGATCCATAAACTCCGCCCACCGCAAGGTGAGGCCTTGGTTTACCTTGGCATTTCCGGTGAGCAGTTCCACGGCAACAACGCTTCGCAGTCTTCTACCGTGGATGCATGCGGCAACCGCTCAAGTACGTAGCGCTGCCACGTATAGGGCTCCTGGCCGTTGAAGCTGTAAATCTGAGCACTGGCGGTGGCGCCTTTGGGCGTATCGCTGAGCCGCCATGCCTTGCGCCCTATGACAAACAGTTTTATTGCGCGCTCGGCTCTGTTGTAGTCGATCGGTAAAAAAACAGCCTCCACGTAACGCTCCAGCCGGCTCCAGTTGCTGGCCAGATAATTAACGGCCTTGCCCAGTGCGCTTTGCGAAGTGACCTGCCAATCCCATTGGTCCTGCGCCTAATACGGCGATTCGCTGTCCCATCATTAAAATTCCAGCACAATATTGCTATAAGTTGGATTATTAAATGTTTCGTCTATGGCGATGGCAAAGGGGGTGTAGGGAACCCCAAAGATTGAAGGCCAGTCGATGACTTCAAACTCATCTTTTGTACTCAGGGCCGCTAACTGTTGCGTTGTAAAGGGCGGGTTTTTATCAAAGAGTGCCCACATCCAAAGCAAGGCATAAAAAAGTGTATAGGGTATTTTCACGATTTTTGTTTTCGAGTGAGTCACTCGTTTTATTTTGCGGATGATATCAATGTAATCAATTTTTTCATGTCCGGAAATATTGAAAATACCTTGTTTTTTTTGCTGCTCGATACAACTGATAATGATGTTGGAGAAATCACCGGCGTAAAGAGGCTGGCGCATAAACTTACCGTCCCCGGGGATTGGGTACACTGGCGTTTTTTTCATGAAGCGGGCAAGCCAGCCGAGGTGCTTGCGGTCAAACCAGCCATACATAAGGGTTGGTCGAAGAATCGGGCAGGAAATATTGCTGGCTAATACCAACTCCTCTTGTTCACGCTTTGTTTGCGTATAGAAGTCGTCGGCTTTAGATTCCAGTACAGACGAGCTAATGTGAACAAGGTGCATGTTCGGATTGGCTTTTATCAAGTCCAGTATTAGGTGTGTTGAAATCACATTATTTTGTACGAATTCTTGATAGATATTGCCACCGATTTGAGCTTGTAGCATGACGACCACTGCCGAGCCAACAAAGTGTTCGCTCCAACTACCTTTTTTTGAAAGGTCCGCATACTCAATAGTCAGTTCTGGGTGGACAGACTTTAATATGGCGAGGTTCGTTCGGTGTTTGTCGAGCACCATGATGTCAGTGTATCCGCGGCTTTTTAAACGTGCCACCAAATTTTGCCCGACCAAACCTGCTCCGCCTGGAAGAATTATTTTCATTTTGGCTCTCCATTTAAGCCCAGCATGCTTAAGTTGTATCTTCGTTTCAGGCAGTAATTGATGCAGCTAGAAAAACCAAAGCTGAGAAAGATACTTACTATGGGCAACAGTGCAAGCATTTCCTTGGAACGAACAGTCAGTAGCATCAACGAAGAACTAACCAGTAATGCTGTAGACAATACTAACAAGCTTGCCTGAAAGGCTTTTCTGATGTTTTGTGTTTTAGATATAGCGATACATGAGACGAACGCCAGCAAGGCATAGACCCAAGGTGGCGGAGTCAGGAAATTCATCCAACCAAAAAACACCATGCCTTGGTGTTGTGCTTTCTCGGCAGGATTCCAGTACGGCATGTGTTGAGGTATAGCGTCCGGAGGAGGGGTCAGTTTAACGCTTCCATCCGCTTGAATATTGTCGCCAATAATCAGATACAAGCTATTTGATTTTAAAGGTGTGAGTTGGAACGGTTTTTCGATGAAAAAAGCTAACCACCCCGTGATCAATTTCGCGATGTAGGCCGCGGGTATCGCCAGCACCGATTCTTTATACACGGCTATACCTAGGGCGTCCGTTTGCGGAAGCCCGATATAGTAATAGCCGGGAATGGCCGAAACATGAATATTAAATGTTTCAGGCAGGGGGTGCTTGGTCGTGAAATCAATCAACTCCGAGCGCGATGCGTTCATCAGATAATTATATTGTGCGAGGTAGGGCGCTCTTACTTCTTTTGGTGCGCCCCAATCAACATCTTGATAGGCTGCAGCCCTGAAATATTCCGGTGGTAAAATTGCGCCAAGGGCCCGCCACCTCAAACTGTTGACCCCCAGCTTGTTTGGTTCCTGAGTGATGTAGTCGTTTGGTATTGCGTCAATTAGAACCCAAGCATGATCGTAACTCAGTTGCCGTGAATTGGTCGTCGGGTAGTGAAAGGTTTCGACAAATACAAATATAATTATGGTGCTCGCCGATAGGCTGACGATGGCTGTCGCGATTTTCCAAGTCCAGTCCTTGCTGTCAAAAATTACTAACATCGCAATGACAGGGGCGATTACCAAGGAGTTGAACTTTACAAGGTAGGCAACCGTAAGAATAACTACGGACAGTATATACAAAATTATTTTTGCATTATTTTTTACATCGAACGCCCAGAGAGCGGTCAGCAGTGCGATGGCAAGAAAGTCTCCTTGTAGCCAGTCCGGTCCGATGGAATTGACCCCGCCCATGAAAAACAGACTGCCACCCCACGCTAGGCACATAAGTGTGGCTGAGATTTTACCAAATACTTTATTGCAAATGAATGTGCTAATTGCGATGGCGAACACGTGGAAGTAAAAATGAATGTGCTGTAAGTGTTGCAGCCATTTAACATTATAGATGTCTACTCCGTTGGGTACGCCAGCAAAATCGAGTGCGAAGCGTGAGGCCAAAGTATATCCACTGGCGTGGATAAGATTGGATACACTGGAGAAAATCATCTGAGCATAATTTGGATAGTCAAAGGCAGCAATATTGATAGGGTACGTCTTCAGGTAGTACAGGTTCAACAGAATGACAATGACTAGGGCAATTAGTAATAAATGCCTTTGAAGCAGATTTCCTAGGGTATTTAAAGCTGACATTGAAGAGCCCTGTTGTCGATGAAGCTGGATGTATAAAGTTTTATCACTTGCAGTAAATCTGACTATAGATTTATCCGCTTGAATATAAAGTTTGGTAAATGTTTGATAATAAGCATTATCAGTGCCCAGAATGTTGGGGTGTACAGCGTGTTGGTTTTATTTTGCACCGCTTTGACAATGCTAAGTGCTACCTTTTCAGGTTGTGCTATCAGCAGGGGAGGCAGGTTGAGCCCCTTGGTCATAGGTGTTTGAACAAAACCGGGTTTGATGGTAGTCACCGAAACGCCGACTTTGAACAGTCTTGCGCGCAAACCCTCGCAGAATGTGGAAACGGCAGCTTTTGCTGTGCCGTATAAATAGTTGGAGGGTCTGCCTCTGTCGCCAGCTACCGAAGAAATGACCGCCAATGAGCCATATCTTTGAATTTCAAATTGATTGCCCAGCAACGTGAGTAACGCGATGACAGAAATAGCGTTGTAAGGTAAAACATTAACATATATATCGGTTGCAGAAGCCAGTTGCGACTCAAGCACAGTTTTACCTTGCGCCAGCCAACCTACCGTTTTATAGAGCTGAAATGGATGGCGACGGATAAATGCCGTGCCGGTTTCTACTAATAGGTCCGAACGCAACAACGTTCCGTCGAGGTCAACTACGAGGGGGAGGGGCACAAGAACTGTCCTTGAATGCTGGACTAACAAATCAGTTTGTTAGGTCGATGGCGGCGCCGGAGGCGATATAGTTGCTCCTGTGATGGCTAGCCAACCATCCACACTAAGTTTTGCGGGGCACGTTACCATAGAGAGGGCTTGTCGTCATGGATCCAGTGCCAATGAAACGCACCCGGATAGACCTTATGGCATAACCATAGACGGTGAGTATTTTTCATTGCGGAGTCCTTTATTCCGCTCAATAGTCTTTAACTACTGGTGCTAAGCCTCGTCATCATCGGCGGTCTGCGCCTGTGCATGCGTCAATATTTCATGGGAGACTGGTTCACCGCCGCGCAGCATGTACCGTTCGCCAACCGGGATGATGGCCTCACCAAAGTCGCCATCTACGGTGCAGGCGTAGCCGGCAATCAGCTGGTTGCAGCACTTCGCATGGGCCGAGTCTTGCGTCCCGTAGCTTTTATCGATGATGATCCGAGCATCGCGGATTGTTCGATTGCCGGGTTGCAAGTCTACAAACCCAAACATATCCAACAGATGATAGACGCAACCGGCGCTCATGAAATCGTCCTGTCACTACCGTCATCAACCCGAGCGCGCTTGTCGTAAGTCGGTTTCGGTCAAATTGTTGCCAATTCTCGGTTCCATCCGCCACCAGGACAAACTTCTGGATGTGATGAAGACACTGGGGTGTGGACACCGTCTACCACGCTGCCGCTTATAAACACGTCCCGATGGTCGAGCGCAACATTGCCGAAGGCGTGCTGAACAACGTCATTGGCACGCTCAACACCGCTCAGGCTGCGTTGCAGTCGGGGGTGTCCAACTTTGTGCTGATCTCCACCGATAAGGCCGTACGTCCCACTAATATCATGGGCAGCACCAAGCGTTTGGCCGAGTTGACCCTTCAAGCCCTCAGTCGTGAGATTGCCCCGGTGTTGTTCGGCGATAAAGCTAATGTATCCCGGGTCAACAAGACCCGTTTTACCATGGTGCGCTTTGGCAATGTGCTGGGGTCTTCCGGTTCAGTGATCCCGCTGTTCCACAGCCAGATCAAATCGGGTGGCCCGTTGACGGTCACGCACCCGAAAATCACTCGCTATTTCATGACTATCCCTGAGGCCGCGCAACTGGTGATCCAGGCGGGTTCCATGGGGCAGGGCGGTGATGTGTTTGTCCTGGACATGGGCGAGCCGGTGAAGATTGTCGAGCTGGCGGAGAAGATGATTCACCTGTCGGGCTTGAGCGTGCGTTCGGAGAAGAATTTGCAGGGGGATATCTCCATCGAGTTCACCGGGCTACGTCCCGGCGAAAAGCTTTACGAAGAGTTGCTGATCGGCGACAACGTGGCAGCGACCCAGCACCCAATGATCATGAGTGCCAATGAAGACCATTTACCTTGGGATGTGCTCAAGATCCGGTTGACCGAGTTGCTGAGTGCCGTCGAGCAGGACGATTACTCTCGTGTCCGGCAGATCCTGCGCGAAACCGTCAGTGGCTACACCCCCGAACGCGATATCGTTGACTGGATCTTCAAGCAACGTCGCCTCGAACCCTGATTGCTTCACATCCTGTAACGGATACATTTTTGACAGGCTTCAGACATCGCCTAAGTTTGGAAGGCAGCTTCGGAAAAGCTGCTTTCTCAATTGATGTCATGGAGCGTCATTTATGCGTACTGGCTATTTCTACTCTCTGGTTTTTGCCCTGCTCGCTAGCACCTCAGTTGCTGCAGTGGCTGCGCCGACGGTCAAACTTGAGTCTGGCAATGCGCCCGTGGTCCTGGAGGTTTCGCCCAAGGCACAGTCCGGCAAGGTCGACCTGAACGGGGCCGATGCCTCGACTCTGCAGCGGGAGTTGTCCGGTGTGGGAGAGGCCAAGGCCAAATCGATTGTTGCTTATCGTGAGAGCAATGGACCGTTTGCGTCGGTGGACGAATTGCTCGAGGTGAAGGGGATTGGCAAAGCCATTCTGGATAAGAATCGCGAGAAGCTCGAGGTGAACTAAGCTTTTAAGTCAGCGCGAGGGGCCGGTCATTGACTGGCCTTTTTGCATTCTGGCTTGTGGAGAGGGGGATAACGTCAAAAGATCAAAAGATCAAAAGATCAAAAGATCAAAAGATCGCAGCCTTCGGCAGCTCCTACAGGGGGCGGGTCTTTCGTCGGCATGAGAAAAATTACGGCTATCATATTCAGCTTGAATTATGCCTATAATAAAATCCGTTTCCCGCCGAAGAGTTCTGAACCTCAGGCGCTTGCACTCTCTCAAGCTCAATCCTCTCTCAGGAGCACAGTCATGACTTTCATCCAATCCCAAGGTACGGCCCTCGTCACCGGCGCTTCTTCCGGTATCGGTGCGATTTACGCTGAGCGCTTGGCGGCGCGTGGTTTTGATTTGCTGTTGGTCGCTCGCGATGAACAACGGTTGGAAGCGGCGGCGAGCAAGTTGCGCGCTGAGCATGGCGTTCAGGTCGAGGTGCTCAAGGCCGATCTCACGCAAAAGGATGATGTGCTGAAGCTGGAGCAGCGTCTTCGCAGCGATTCGAGCATCAGCCTGTTGCTGAACAACGCCGGGGTTGCGGCCGATGGTTTGTTGGCCAATGCCGACATGGATCAGCTGGAGCGCCTGATTCAACTGAATGTCATGACGGTCACGAGGTTGGCGTCGGCGGCGGCAGCCAGCTTCACCAAGGCCGGTCGTGGTTCGATCATCAATATTGCCTCGGTGGTGGCATTGTTTCCCGAACGCTTCAATGCGACTTACAGCGCCAGCAAGGCCTATGTGTTAAGTCTGACGCAGTCGTTGAATGCCGAGCTGGAGGGCACTGGAGTCAGGGTTCAGGCGGTGTTGCCAGGGGTAACACGTACTGAAATCTGGGAGCGTTCCGGTATCGACGCTTCGCAGATTCCGGCGGACATGGTCATGGAAGCGGGGGAGATGGTCGATGCTGCGTTGTCGGGTCTGGATCAGGGCGAGTTGATCACCATTCCTTCGTTGCCGGAGGCGAGCGAGTGGGAGGCCTTTGTTGCGGCGCGTCGCATGATGGCGCCAAATTTGTCCAAAAGTTCTGCCGCCGCGCGTTATAAGTGAGGTGTCATGAACCGGCCTGAGGGATTTGCGTTATGAGCGATCGTCGAGTGGTTGTAACAGGCATGGGCCTGGTTTCTCCGCTGGGTAGCGGTGTCGAAGCGGTCTGGGCGCGTCTGTTGGCCGGGCGCTCCGGATTGCGGAACTTGCCGGATGAGGTGGTGGCCGATCTGCCGACGAAGGTCGGTGGCACGGTGCCGACGCTGGCAGAAGATGCCGAGGCGGGTTTTGACCCGGACCGAGCGACGCCGCCCAAAGAGCAGAAGAAGATGGATCGCTTCATTCTGTTTGCGATGGAGGCGGCGCGTCAGGCCTTGGAACAAGCTGGTTGGCAGGCGCAGGACGCCAATGCGCAGGAGCGCACTGCGACCATTATCGGCTCAGGTGTCGGTGGTTTCGGCGCGATTGCCGATGCAGTGCGCACCACGGACAGCCGTGGCCCGCGACGGTTGTCGCCGTTTACCATCCCTTCGTTTCTGGTCAACCTCGCCGCCGGGCATGTATCGATCCAGCATGGTTTCAAAGGCCCCTTGGGTGCTCCGGTAACGGCGTGCGCCGCCGGTGTTCAGGCGATTGGCGATGCTGCGCGGCTGATTCGTTGTGGTGAGGCAGATATTGCCGTGTGCGGCGGCGCGGAAGCGGCGATCGATCGCGTCAGTCTTGCAGGGTTTGCTGCTGCTCGTGCCTTGTCCAGTGGTTACAACGAAACCCCCGAGCGGGCCTCACGCCCCTTCGACAGTGGCCGCGATGGCTTTGTTATGGGGGAGGGCGCGGGCCTTCTGGTGATCGAGTCTCTGGAGCATGCGTTGGCACGCGGTGCTACACCGTTGGCTGAGCTGGTCGGTTACGGCACCAGCGCCGATGCCTATCATCTGACGGCAGGCCCTGAGGATGGCAGCGGTGCGCGGCGAGCGATGTCGCTGGCATTGGCCCAGGCAGGCATTTCTCCTGCACAGGTGCAGCATCTGAATGCTCATGCGACGTCGACCCCGATTGGGGATCTGGGCGAACTGGCGGCCATCAAGGCGTTGTTCGGTGCGGATAACAAGATCGCGGTGACATCGACAAAGTCGGCGATCGGGCATTTGCTGGGCGCGGCAGGCGGCGTCGAGGCGATCTTCACGCTGTTGGCGATTCGCGACCAGATCGTGCCGCCTACCCTCAACTTCGATAATCCGGATCCCGCCGCCCAAGGCGTCGACATCGTTCACGGGCAAGCGCGGCCGATGGCGATCGAGTATGCGCTGTCCAACGGTTTCGGGTTTGGTGGAGTGAATGCCAGTGTGTTGTTCAAGCGCTGGAATGGTTAGATCGGGGCTTGATTGAGGAAGATACGCGTGACGTCGAGAATCTGCCGGGCCAGTTCGGGATTCTCGACGCTGCGCGAAAGCAGCAACGCCCCGACCAGTGCGGACATGAAGAAGATGCTGCGTTCCTCTGTGTTCTCGCCCTCAAGCGTGCCCTGGATTTGTCGAAGGCGCGCATTGAGCACCACGTCAGAGGTCGGACTCGGCTGACCGCGCATGCCGAGTTCCGATGACATGGTGGGCAGCGGGCAGCCTTCATGGGGCGAAGTCTGGTGCCATTCGGACAAATAGGCGTTGATGAAGGCCTCGAGCGGGCGCTCCTGGGCGAACAGTTCGGCGCAAACGCTATCGACCTCATCACCGGCGGCTTGCAAGGCCTTTTCCACCAGCTCGTCCTTGGACTTGAAATGCGAATAAAAGCCACCGTGAGTCAAGCCCAGCGATTTCATCAGGGGTTGCAGGCCGGTCGCGCCGATGCCGTCACGGCGAAAGCGTACTGAGGCTTCCTTGATGATACGTTGGTGGGTCTGGGCTTTATGGTCCTGCGAGTAACGCATCTCGAATCTCCGCAACAATGCGCCATATTAACCAATGAAAATTGGATGGTGACTGTACTTTCACTTCTAAAAAGCATGCAGATGCGTCGAACTTGGTAGAAGTGCGTGTAATTGATGGCACGAATAGTGATTACCCATTAGCTGACGATTGTTGAACAATCTTGAGGCGATGAGCATGAGCAGCGGACTGTCCCTGGCCGACCACATCACATTGGAATTGCGCGCCGACATTATTGGCGGTCGCTTGCTGCCTGGCATGGCGCTGGTGGAGAGCGATCTGGTGTCTGCCTACAACGCTTCTCGCAACACTATCCGCGAAGCGTTGCATCGCCTGGGACAGGAAGGCCTGACCCGCTATGTACGCAACAAGGGCGTGATGGTGCGCAGGCTCGGCGTCGAGGATGTGCGGGATCTGTTCAACGTTCGGCGGACCCTGGAGCTGCAAGCCATCAGCGCCAGTCAACCGCTGCGCGAGTATCAGTCCGACCGGATGCTTGAAGCCCTGGAAGCTAGCGAACTGGCCCGCGAGCGCGAGGACTGGCGAGCCGTTGGCACCCACAGTCTGGCGTTTCATCAACATATCGTCGGGTTGCTGCACAGCCCATTGTTCGATGAGTTCTTCACCAATGTCGTCGCGCAATTGCGCCTGGTGTTCTGCAGTGCGCCTGATGAGTCACGTTTTCAGGCGCCCTGGCTGGCGCGCGACCGGCAGATTCATGAATGGCTGGCCGAGGGCAACAAGCGCGCGGCCGAGGATGCCATGAGCCTTTATCTCGACGATTCAGAACACCTTCTGGTGCAACTGCTTGCGCCTTCTTCCCATCACTGATCGAGGATTCGTGCCATGTACAAAGACTATCCGGCGGCCTATCAAGTCAGCAAAGGCTCGGCGTTGCAGGTGGACAAACCCTTTTATGAGCGAATTCGCGACTCGAAGGAGGGGCGCACACTGATCGAGTCGTTCGAGGTGCCGATCCGCACGGGGCGCGCCTGGAAGGTGCCGGCCGGGCATGTGTTTCGCGTGACCACACCGGTCGGGCCGCAGGTCGGGGACTTCAACGTCTGGAATGCCAACGATCCGCGTGAACGTTTATGGGCGGCGCGGACCCGGCAGTTGCAGGGCGCCCATGTCAGCACTCATGACCGGCTCTGGTCGAACCTGCCCTTTCTGCGGCCGCTGGTGACCATCACCGACGATAGCCTGGCGGATTACGGCATCGACGAACATGGCGGTCGTCTGCACGATTTGCTCGGCACTCGCTGCGATCCCTATGTGAACAAAATGCTCACCGGCGAAGATTTCCATCATCACTGCCACTCGAACCTGACCCGCGCGGTGTTGCCTCACGGCCTGACCGAGTTCGACGTGCACGATGTGCTGAACATTTTTCAGTGCACTGGTCTGAACCACGACGACATGTACTTCATGAAGGCCTGCCCGGCGCAGAAGGGCGACTACCTGGAGTTCTTTGCCGAAATCGATTTGTTGTGCGCACTGTCGACCTGCCCGGGAGGTGATTTGTCGCTGGCCATGTGGGGGCCGGATGCGCAAGATCCGCTGAGTGTGTGTCGCCCGCTGGGCGTGGAGATTTATCGTCTGGAGGATTCATTGCTTGAGGGCTGGAGTCAGCCTGAGCGCGCGGCCTACAAAGGGCTGCACGGGTTACACATTGCCAAGGCAGCGTGGGAAAAGTAAGCGCAAAAAGATCGCGGCCTTCGACGGCTCCTGCACCGGTGGTGTTTCTCGCCTGCCGTTGTGGGAGCCGGCGCTTTTCAAGGCTGCTGCATGTCCTTGACGCTGCTCATATTTTTTAATCTGCCTGAACGGTTGTAACTTCGTCTCAGATAGGTACAATGGCGCGGCTCGCCGTCAGGTGAGCGTCGTTATGGTGACCCCATCGGTCCCCCCGCAACGATCAGCCGTGAACCCGGTCAGGCCTGGAAGGGAGCAGCCGCAGCGGTGACATTGTGTGCCGGGGTGTGGCTGGTGGGGTTGCCTCCATAACGCACCGCGAGTTTTCTCTCGCGTTATCTGATTAAAAATACCTGTTATTGCACTGCCAAGGACTCTGTCCAGGGCGGTTTTTTGTCGTCCCCGCTTTTTAAGCCGGCCCCCTTTTAAACGGCAACACAACTTGTAGCAGCTGGCGAAGCCTGCGTCTGGCTTGTAGCAGCTGCCGAGCCCGCGAGGCTGCGTTCGAGGACAAAGTCCTCGCCGGATTTCACGACTGCTGCGCAGCCGGACGCAGCCTCGCGGGCTCGGCAGCTGCTACATGGTGCGTAAGTAACGAGTTGATCAGGGCTGGCCATTACGCTCGCTGGAGGGTGCGTCACCGATATAGAGCCGGATAATGTCATCGATCTCCCCGGACATTTTCATGCTCAGTAACGTGCGCAAAATGAGCTGCACGGGTAGCTTCGGGTCGTTGCGTAGGTAGCACCCGACACTCTGTTTCTGCAGCACCGCAACGGTTTGTAGTTGTCGACCCGGCATGAGGCGTTGATTGAACCAGTCCAGCGTCCATTGGTTGCTCACGGCGTAGCGATAGCGGCCGGCCTGGAGTTTTTCCAGCACTTGTTCCTGATTGCGGGCGTCGTCGCGGTGCAACCGGCCGGTGTCGAACAGCGGCTGCAGGGTCGGGTAGCTGTAACTCAGTACCGTACCGATGGATTGTCGGGGCAAGTCGGCCGCCGTGACCGAGGTCAGCGGGTCTTGTCGACTGATCAACAGGTCGGGCTGAGTCCAGAGCGGAATGCTCCAGACATAGTCTGCGGACTGATTCGGCAACCAGGATTGTGCGGCATAGCAGCGCATATCGACTTCGCCGTGCTCCATGGCGTTTTGCACGCGCGCCCGAGGCAGCACGTGAAACTCGGCCGGCATGCCGACCTGCGTCGCGAGGCTGAGCATCACGTCATACAGAATGCCCTGTGTCGGGCGCCCGCGTTCCAGTTGCACCATCGGCATCGCCCAACTGTCGGGCACAACGAAGCGCAACGGCGCGCCAGTGGCCGCGACGTTCAGGCTAATCAACAGCAGTGCCCCCAAGGCCAGCCGCATAAACGCTCCGGTACCGATAAACTCCCGAGCCGGTAAAAGCCCCTTTAAATGCATCTTAGCCAGATTAGACGAGCGCGCCGGATGCAATTTTGGGCTTGCTCCGCTAGCATTAGCCGCTTCTGTTCCTTCGTTGCGACGGTTTTCGATGAGTTATCAGGTTCTTGCACGTAAATGGCGTCCGCGCTCGTTCCGCGAAATGGTCGGCCAGACCCATGTGCTCAAGGCTCTGATCAACGCCTTGGACAGCCAGCGGCTGCACCACGCCTATTTGTTTACCGGCACTCGCGGGGTGGGCAAGACCACTATCGCGCGAATTATCGCCAAATGCCTGAACTGTGAAACAGGTATCACTTCGACGCCGTGCGGCGAGTGCTCGGTGTGCCGCGAGATCGATGAAGGCCGCTTCGTCGACCTGATCGAGATCGACGCCGCGAGCCGGACGAAGGTCGAGGACACCCGCGAGCTGCTCGACAACGTGCAGTACGCGCCGAGCCGCGGGCGCTTCAAGGTCTACCTGATCGACGAAGTGCACATGCTTTCGAGCCATTCCTTCAATGCGCTGTTGAAAACCCTCGAAGAGCCGCCGCCCTACGTCAAGTTCATCCTGGCCACCACCGACCCGCAGAAGCTTCCTGCAACGATTCTGTCGCGGTGCCTGCAGTTCTCCCTGAAAAACATGACGCCTGAGCGGGTGGTCGAGCATCTGACCCACGTGCTGGGGGTCGAGAACGTGCCGTTTGAAGACGACGCCCTGTGGTTGCTCGGTCGCGCGGCCGACGGTTCGATGCGTGACGCCATGAGCCTGACTGACCAGGCCATCGCCTTCGGTGAAGGTAAAGTCATGGCCGCCGACGTGCGGGCAATGCTCGGCACGCTCGATCACGGCCAGGTCTACGACGTTCTGCATGCATTGATCGAAGGCGACGCCAAGGCGTTGTTGGAAGCGGTCCGTCATCTGGCCGAACAAGGCCCGGACTGGAACGGCGTGCTCTCGGAAATTCTCAACGTGCTGCACCGTGTCGCCATCGCGCAGGCCTTGCCTGAAGGCGTCGACAACGGTCACGGCGACCGTGATCGGGTGCTGGCGCTGGCTCAGGCGCTGCCGGCCGAAGATGTGCAGTTCTACTATCAAATGGGTCTGATTGGCCGCCGCGATTTGCCGTTGGCGCCAGACCCGCGTGGTGGGTTCGAAATGGTCTTGCTGCGAATGCTCGCGTTCCGGCCGGCAGACACCGAGGACGCCCCGAGGCAACCGCTAAAGCCAGTGGGGATCAGCCAGGCCACAGTTGATTCCTCCCAGTCAGTGGCTGCCGCGCCCCGTGTTGCGCCGGTGGTCGTTGCGGCAGCCGCGCCGGCCGTTGCCCCCGTTACGCCTGCGCCGGTCGCGGCAGTGGTTGCTCCAGCGCCTGAGCCTGAGCCGGTCGCACCGGTCGTCGCGCCTGAGGCAGTCGCCGAGCCCATAGCGGTCGAAGCCGTTGTCGACCTACCGTGGAATGATCCGGTTGAGCCCGAAGTTGTCCAGCAACCTGCCATCGAGCCGGTGCTGGAAACCCTCGGTGAGCAACCTGACTTGCCGCCCATGCCGTTGCCAACGCCAGACAGCGTGGTGCCGGACGCACCGGAGTGGGCCGCTGCGCCCATCCCTGAACCGTCCGTGGCCGACGTCGATGCTGCCACGCCGGGCGTGGACATGGACGACGAGCCACCGCTGGACGAGGACTACATCGAGCCGGACATGGATTCGGCCTACAGCTACCTCGACGAACTGGCCCACGAGCACACGGCAGAGCCTGTGCCGGAGCCTGAGCCGGAGCCCGCCGCGATGCCTGCCACGGGGCTGGCGCTGCAATGGCTGGAATTGTTCCCGAAATTGCCGATTTCCGGCATGACCGGCAGTATCGCCGCCAACTGCACGCTGATCTCAGTCGATGGCGACAGCTGGCTATTGCACCTGGACCCGGCTCACAGCGCCTTGTTCAACGCGACCCAGCAGCGTCGCCTCAACGATGCGTTGAACCAGTATCATGGGCGTACGCTGACCCTGAACATGGAGCTGATCAAGCCCGAGCAGGAAACCCCGGCCCAGGCAGCGTCCCGCCGTCGCGTCGACCGTCAGCGCGAAGCCGAGGCTTCCATTCACGGTGATCCGTTCATCCAGCAAATGATGCAGCAGTTCGGTGCGGTGATCCGTAACGATACTATTGAACCTGTCGAAGCTCTGGTCAGTCAGGGCTAATAACTGAAGGCGTTCGGCCGAAAGGGCCGGGCGCTGTTTTTATCCAAGTACGTTTGAGGTGATTCCCATGATGAAAGGTGGCATGGCCGGCCTGATGAAGCAGGCGCAGCAGATGCAGGAAAAAATGGCCAAGATGCAGGAAGAGCTGGCCAACGCCGAAGTCACCGGTAAAGCCGGCGGCGATATGGTCACCGTGGTGATGACCGGTCGTCACGACGTCAAGCGTGTGACCATCGACCCAAGCCTGGTTGAAGGCCTGAGCGAAGACGACAAAGAGATGCTGGAGGCTGTATTCGCCGCCGCCGTCAACGATGCCGTGCGCAAGATCGAAGCCAACAGCCAGGACAAAATGTCTGGCGTGACCGCTGGCATGCAACTGCCACCGGGCATGAAACTGCCATTCTGATTCGCTAAAGCGCGTCGAATGAGCTACAAAAAAATGCCAGGCATCGCGCCTGGCATTTTTGTTTTTGTCTGGTGGGCAGTGGCGCCTGAGAGGCCGCCTTCGCGAGCAGGCTCGCTCCCACAGGGGATCTGCGGTGTACATAAATCTATGTGGGAGCGAGCTTGCTCGCGATGAAGTCAACTCGGTCCTCGGCAGAAACATCGAACGCGACACCCGCACAACGGTCTGCTCCCCTATACCGCCGAATTCACCGATCAAAGGAGAAGCCAAAATGCCACAAGCATTGACCCTCAACCAACGTATCGTCCTGGCGTCGCGCCCGGTAGGCGCGCCGACACCGGAGAATTTTCGCCTGGAGCGCGAAGCACTGCCGGAGCTGGCTGACGGTCAGGTGCTGCTCAAGACCCTGTATCTGTCGTTGGACCCTTACATGCGCGGGCGCATGAGTGACGCGCCGTCCTACGCCGCGCCGGTGCAAATCGGCGAGGTAATGACCGGTGGGGCTGTCAGTCGCGTCGAGCGCTCGCAGCATCCGAAGTTCCAGGAAGGTGATCTGGTGGTCGGCGCCACGGGGTGGCAAAGCCACAGCATCAGCGACGGACGCAACATCATTCCGGTGCCGTCGGGGTTGTCGAGTCCGTCGATGGCGCTGGGTGTGCTCGGTATGCCAGGGATGACGGCCTACATGGGGTTGATGGACATCGGTCAACCGAAGGCGGGCGAAACCCTGGTGGTCGCGGCGGCCTCCGGCGCGGTGGGTTCGGTGGTCGGACAGGTGGCGAAGCTCAAAGGCCTGCGCGTCGTCGGTGTGGCCGGTGGTGTGGATAAATGCCGTTATGTGGTGGAAACGCTGGGCTTCGATGCCTGCATCGACCACAAGAGCCCGAACTTCGCCGATGAGCTGGCGCAGGCGTGCGGCAAAGGCATCGATATCTATTTCGAAAACGTCGGTGGCAAGGTGTTCGACGCCGTACTGCCGCTGCTCAATCCCAAAGCGCGGATTCCACTGTGCGGCCTCATTGCGGGCTATAACGCTCATGAAGCGCCGACCGGCCCCGACCGCCTGCCGCAATTGCAGCGCATCTTGCTGACCAAGCGCGTGCGAATCCAGGGCTTCATCGTGTTCGACGACTACGGTGATCGTCAGCCGGAGTTCTTCAGTGCGATGGCGCCGTGGGTGCGTGATGGCAAGGTGAAGTTTCGCGAAGACGTGGTCGATGGCCTGGAACAGGCGCCCGAGGCGTTCATTGGTCTGTTGGAGGGACGTAACTTCGGCAAACTGGTGGTGCGGGTCGCGCAAGCCTGAGTATTTGACGCTAAAGAGAGGCGCGGGTATAAACCGCGTCTCGTTGTTTTGTCGGACGTTTCCCCATGAGCTTCAGCCCTTTGATTCGCCAACTGATCGATGCCCTGCGAACGTTGCCAGGTGTGGGTCAGAAAACTGCCCAGCGCATGGCGTTGCAGTTGCTCGAACGTGATCGCAGCGGCGGCTCGCGTCTGGCCCTGGCGTTGAGCCAGGCCATGGAAGGCGTGGGCCATTGCCGGCTATGCCGCACGCTGACCGAAGATGACCTCTGCCCGCAATGCGCCGATACCCGTCGCGACGACACCTTGCTCTGTGTGGTGGAGGGGCCGATGGATGTCTACGCGGTAGAGCAGACCGGTTTCCGGGGGCGCTACTTCGTGCTCAAGGGGCACCTGTCACCGCTTGATGGACTGGGTCCGGAAGCCATCGGTATTCCGCAATTGATGGCGCGGATCGAAGAGGCCGGTACCTTCACTGAAGTCATTCTGGCGACCAACCCGACGGTGGAAGGTGAAGCCACGGCGCATTACATCGCGCAACTGCTCAGCAATAAAGGCCTGATCGCCTCGCGTATCGCCCACGGCGTGCCGTTGGGTGGGGAGCTGGAGTTGGTGGATGGCGGGACGTTGGCGCATTCGTTTGCGGGGCGTAAGCCGATCGTTTTGTAGTGCCTGAGCGGGCCTCTTCGCGAGCAGGCTCGCTCCCACATTGAATTTGCGGCGCATATAAATCCCTGTGGGAGCGAGCCTGCTCGCGAAGGACACGCCTCGGTTTACCTGATCCCCCCAACCCTCTTGAAAACCAAGCAAGCGCTCGGTTAACGTCACTGAACCTTCAGTGGAGTTCGCCGATGCCTGCCTTTCAGGAATACTTCGATCCCAGCCACCAATTGGTCCGCGACAGCGTCAGGCGTTTCGTCGAGCGCGAGATTCTCCCGGACATCGACCAGTGGGAAGAAGCGGAAAGTTTCCCCCGTGAGCTTTACCTCAAGGCCGGTGCGGCGGGGATTCTGGGGATCGGTTATCCCGAGGCACACGGTGGCAGTCACGAAGGTGATCTGTTCGCCAAAATAGCCGCCAGCGAAGAGCTGATGCGCTGCGGCTCCGGCGGTCTGGTGGCGGGCCTCGGTTCACTGGACATCGGCCTGCCGCCGATCCTCAAGTGGGCCAGGCCAGAAGTGCGCGAGCGCGTGGTGCCTCAAGTGCTGGCCGGCGAAAAGATCAGCGCCCTGGCGATCACCGAACCCAGTGGCGGTTCCGATGTGGCCAACCTGCAAACCCGTGCCGTGCGTGACGGTGATGTCTACCGTGTCAGTGGCAGCAAAACCTTTATCACCAGTGGCATCCGTGCGGATTTCTACACCGTCGCGGTGCGTACCGGCGAGCCAGGGTTTGGCGGCATCAGCCTGCTGTTGATCGAGAAGGGCACACCCGGTTTCACCGTCGGCCGTCCGTTGAAGAAAATGGGCTGGTGGGCGTCGGACACGGCCGAATTATTCTTCGACGATTGTCGGGTGCCTGTAGGTCATTTGATCGGCGCCGAGAACATGGGCTTCGCCTGCATCATGGGTAACTTCCAGAGCGAACGCCTGGCGCTGGCGTTGATGGCCAACATGACTGCGCAACTGGCCTTGGAAGAAAGCCTGAAATGGGCGCATCAGCGTGAAGCGTTCGGCAAACCGATCGGCAAGTTTCAGGTGCTCAAACACCGCCTCGCCGAAATGGCCACGGCCTTGGAGGTGTCACGGGAATTCACCTACCGCCAGGCGGCGAAAATGGCGGCGGGGCAGAGTGTGATCAAGGAAATTTCCATGGCGAAGAATTTTGCGACGGACACGGCTGATCGCATTACCACCGACGCAGTGCAGATGCTCGGTGGTTTGGGTTACATGCGTGAAAGTCTGGTGGAGCGGTTGTATCGGGATAACCGGATTTTGTCGATCGGTGGTGGTACGCGGGAAGTGATGAACGAAATCATCAGCAAGCAGATGGGGTTGTGAGTTTTGTGGTGTTGCGGCTGGCCCCTTCGCGAGCAAGCTCGCTCCCACAGGGGTTTTGTGAACGGCACAAATCCAATGTGGGAGCGAGCTTGCTCGCGATGGCGCCCTTACAAACGCCGCCTACTGATCGCTCAACGCAAACTGCGTCAGGCAGAACGTCGGAATCCCCATATCCTCCAGCCGTTGCGAACCCCCCAGCTCTGGCAAATCAATAATCGCCGCCGCTTCATGCACCCGCGCGCCCATCCGCCGAATCAGGTTCGCCGCCGCAATCAGCGTGCCGCCCGTTGCGATCAAGTCATCGAACATCACCACCGAATCACCCTCGCACAGGCTGTCGGCGTGCACTTCGAGGAAGGCTTCGCCGTATTCGGTTGCATAGCCTTCGGCGATTACATCGGCCGGCAGTTTGCCTTGCTTGCGGAACAGCACCAGCGGTTTGTTCAGCTGATAGGCCAGTATTGAGCCGATCAGGAAGCCACGGGCATCCATCGCGCCGATATGAGTGAAATCAGCCTCGACGTAACGGTGGGCGAAGCTGTCCATCACCAGGCGCAGGGCCTTGGGCGACTGGAACAACGGGGTGATATCGCGAAAGATCACGCCCGGCTTGGGGAAATCGATCACAGGGCGGATCAGGGATTTGATGTCGAAGGCGTCGAAGGCCATAGTCGAAGAATCCTGGCAGGCTGCAAACGTCCCAGTATAACGGCGGCTGAACCGTTTCGCTCAGCCGCACTCGTCGGGAATCAGCCTTCGATAGAACCGCCGGCGAGGGCGCAAAGCTGAATCGGGTCGAGGATATGGATTTCCTTGCCTTCGGCGGCGATCAGTTCGTTCTGCTGGAAGCGGGTGAACACTCGGGACACGGTTTCCACCGCCAGGCCCAGGTAGTTGCCGATTTCATTGCGCGACATGCTCAGGCGGAACTGGTTGGCCGAGAAGCCCCGAGCACGGAAGCGGGCCGACAGGTTGACCAGGAACGTGGCGATGCGCTCGTCGGCGGTTTTTTTCGATAGCAGCAACATCATTTGCTGATCGTCACGAATTTCCCGGCTCATCACGCGCATCAGCTGACGGCGCAGTTGTGGCAGCTGCAGGGCGAGTTCGTCGAGGCGTTCGAAGGGGATTTCACACACCGAGGTGGTTTCCAGGGCTTGCGCCGACACCGGGTGTTTTTCAGTGTCCATGCCCGACAAGCCAACCAGTTCGCTCGGCAGGTGGAAACCGGTGAGCTGTTCTTCGCCGCCATCGCTCAGGCCGAAAGTCTTGAGGGCGCCGGAGCGCACGGCGTAGACGGAATCAAAGGTGTCGCCCTGGCGGAACAGGAATTCGCCTTTTTTCAATGGGCGTCCACGTTTGACGATATCGTCCAGCGCATCCATGTCTTCCAGATTCAGAGAAAGTGGCAAGCAGAGAGGTGCCAGGCTGCAATCCTTGCAGTGGGCCTGGTTATGAGCGCGCAGCTTTACTGGCTCGGACATTTCTTCAATCCTTGTGGGAAAACACACATAAGACGTAAGGGTAACCCACGGGAGGACATTCAGGCCAGTGCGCGCCGAATTAGCCATTGGTCCTAGATCACACGTGAAAATCGCTGGCGATTTTGCTGTTCCAGGTACGCATCGAAAACCATGCACACCGAGCGCACCAACAATCGCCCGGCGGGCAATACAGTGATTTTTTCGCTATCGAGTTCAATCAACCCGTCCTCGGCCATACCCTGCAATTGTGGCCAAAGCGCGCCGAAGTAGCCCTGAAAATCAATATTGAAGGCGTGCTCGATCTGAGCGAATTCCAGGCTGAACGTGCAAATCAGTTGCTGAATGACGGCGCGCCGCAGACGGTCATCGGCGTTGCACAGCAGGCCACGGCTGGTGGCCAGTTGGGCCGAGGCCAGGCTGTTCTGATACTGATTCAAATCGCTGTAGTTCTGGCAGTACAGGTCGCCAATCTGGCTGATGGCTGACACGCCCAGGCCGATCAAGTCGCAATGACCGTGGGTGGTATAGCCCTGGAAGTTGCGTTGCAGGGTCGACTCTTCCTGAGCAATCGCCAGCTCATCGTCAGGCAGGGCGAAGTGGTCCATGCCGATGTAGCGGTAGCCAGCGGCGGTCAGTTGTTCGATGGTGCGCTGGAGCATTTCCAGTTTCTGCGCCGGCGTCGGCAGCTCGTTGCTGTTGATTCGCCGCTGCGGCAAGAAACGTTCCGGCAAGTGCGCATAGTTGAACACCGAGAGACGGTCGGGTTGCAGGTTGATGACTTCATCGACGGTGCGGGCGAAATTTTCGGGCGTCTGTCTTGGCAAACCGTAGATCAGATCAATGTTGATCGAGCGGAATTGCAGGGTCCTGGCCGCGTCGATCACCGCGCGGGTTTCTTCCAGGCTTTGCAGGCGATTGACCGCCCGCTGTACCGCCGGGTCGAGGTCTTGCAGACCGATACTGACCCGATTGAAGCCCAGCTCACGGAGCAGGCCCATGGTCGACCAATCGGCTTCGCGAGGGTCGATCTCGATGCTGTAGTCGCCGGAGTCGTCGTCCAGCAAATTGAAGTGTTTGCGCAACTGGGCCATTAGCTGGCGCAGTTCGTCGTGGCTGAGAAAGGTCGGCGTGCCGCCACCGAAATGCAGTTGCTCGACTTGTTGCGCCGGGTCGAGGTGGCAGGCGATCAACTGGATTTCCTGCTCAAGGCGCTGCAAGTAGGGCAACGCCCGGCCGCGGTCCTTGGTGATGACTTTGTTGCAGGCGCAGTAGTAGCAAATGTTCGCGCAGAACGGCACGTGCACATACAGCGATAACGGGCGCACGGCCTTGCGGCTTTCGCGCAGCGCATGGAACAGGTCGAAAGTACCGACATGACCGTCGAACTGCACGGCGGTCGGGTACGAGGTGTAGCGCGGTCCCGCCAGGTCATAGCGGCGGATCAGATCGGTGTCCCAACGAATGGCGTCGAGCAACATGCGGGCATTCCCCCGGATAGGCTGGCAGTGTCAGCGAGTCTAGGGGGTGTGGCGTTGGGGCATCTTGATTTGCATCAACGATGTCATTGCCAAACATCGCCTGTAGCAGCTGCCGAGCCTGCGAGGCTGCGTTCGGCGGCGAAGCCGTCGTGAAATTAGACAATGCAGTGTTTCAGGGGGATCTGGTACTCAGGGTTTACGACGGCTTCGCCGCCGAACGCAGCCTCGCAG
>NZ_CATKPT010000029.1:0-58035 GCF_949768125.1 Pseudomonas sp. IT-P253
GTTTACTTAACTGATCGGCATTAGCCTCAAAGGGCGCCTTTTTTATGACTGCGATTCAGCGCCCCAACAACCGCGCCAGGCCGACATTCATCGATGTCTGCTGCGGGCAGGTAAACCGCTCCAGCAAACGCCGGTTGTTCGCCCGGGAATGACGGATGTCCCCGGAGCGTGCCGGGCCGTAGCTCACCGGCGGTAACGTGCCGACCACCGTTTCAAGGGCTTCAAGCAATTGCTTGAGCGTCGTGGCCTGGTTCCAGCCGACGTTGACTGCACCGACTTCGACCTGCGGTTCCTCGATGCCTTGCACCAGCAGAGCGACCAGGTCCTCGACGTACACAAAGTCGCGCGTCTGCTCGCCGTCGCCAAAGACAGTGATCGGCAGGCCTTTCTGTGCGCGCTCGCTGAAAATGCTGATCACCCCGGAGTACGGCGAGGACGGATCCTGACGCGGGCCGAAGATATTGAAGAAGCGGAAAATCACCGGTTCCAGCGCGTGCTGGCGACGGTAAAAATCGAAGTAGTGCTCGCTGGCCAACTTATCTGAAGCATACGGCGTCAACGGCGCCTTGGGCGTGTCTTCGTCGATCGACTCACCTTCGCCATTGTTACCGTAGACCGCCGCGCTGGACGCAAACAGCACTCGTTTGACGCCCGCCTGACGCATTGCCTCGCAGACGTTCAACGAGCCGATAAAGTTGCTCTGGTGAGTCTTCACCGGATCGTCCACCGAGGCCTGCACCGAAGCCACTGCCGCCAAATGCGCGACGGCGCTGCAACCGGTCACAGCCCGTGCCACCAGGGCGGCATCAGCGACGTCGCCCACGATCAATTCGACCCGGGGATTGTCCAGTGGCAGGTTGCTGCGTTTGCCGGTGGAAAGGTCATCGAGAATGCGCACCGAATGGCCCTTGGCGAGCAGGGCATCGGTCAAGTGCGAGCCGATGAAACCTGCACCGCCGGTGATTAAAACTGGACTGTCAACCATGGCGATAAAACCTATCCAATAAACTTGGGAGTGCCGCGCGCCAGGCGCGGGGTTTGATGCCGAATGTGTGCAAGATTTTCTTGCAGGCCAGTACCGCGTGTTGCGGCTCTTCGGCAGCGTCCGGGCGCGCAGCATGAGCCTGGGCGGTCGGCGCTTCGATGGCCAGCGGATGCAAACTGCGGGCTTCAGTAAGAATAGCCTGTCCCAGCGCCAGCGGCGTGGTCGCCTCATGCCCGGCGTAATGGTAGGTGCCCCATAGCGGCGCTGCGCAATCGAGTTGCTTGAGCACCGAAATGATCACCCGCGCCGCGTCATCCACCGGTGTTGGATTGCCCCGACGGTCGTCGGCCATCAGCAGTTCTTCAGGCAGTTCGGCCCGAGCGAGGAAACGTCCAAGGGTGCCATCTGGGCTGTCATCGAGCAGCCAGCCGAAACGCAGCAATACATGCTGCGGACAGGTAGCGCGCACGCTCTGCTCGATCCGCCACAATGCCTGACCGCGCAGGCCGAGCGGCACGGGTTCGTCCTTTTCGCTGTAGGCCGTTGCCCGCGAGCCGTCGAACACTCGATAACTCGAGGGTTGCAGCAGAATGATGTTGTGATGCTGGCACAGTTCGGCCAGACGCTCGATCGCGCGCTCTTGTCCGGCCAGACGCTGTTCGCTGACCGTCTCCGCCTGGAACCAGTCGAAGTAGTAGGCAAGGTTGATCAGCGCGTCCGGGCGCGTGTCGTCGAGCAGTTGCGTCAGGCTCGCGGCATCCCAGCCGTCTTGCGGTGGGCGGGGGGCGAGGAAACCGATGTCTTCCTCCGCACCGAGGCGAATCAGCGCCTGCCCAAGGGCATTTCCGCCGCCCAGTAACATAAGGCGCATTCGCATAGAGTCAGCAGGCCCAGTCTGATTGGAACGATGGCTTTATCGACACTGCCCGCAGGCGATGCCGTTGATAATTGCCGGAATCGTTGCATTTTGCGGGTTTAGTGCGCAACCGTCATCCGTAAAGTATAGATGTCCGGGTTTTGTGGTGCGGCCTCGGGCCCCATCGCGAGCAAGCTCGCTCCCACAGTGTTCTCTGTTGTTCACAGAAGATCCCTGTGGGAGCGAGCTTGCTCGCGATGGGGCCCGAGAAATTGGCGAAGGTCTTGAGCGGTACTTGCATCTTCCCCACCCTGCCCGCATAAATTACCTCATGAATCTGCCCATCCCCACGGACGCGGCCCTGGCAGGCTTCCACCCCGCTGTCAGTGCTTGGTTCAGCAATACCTTCCCGACGGTTACCGCCGCCCAGGCCCGGGCGTGGCCGCTGATTCGCCAGCGCCGCTCGACCCTGATCGCCGCGCCCACCGGTTCCGGCAAAACCCTCACCGCATTTCTCGCCGTCATCGACGACCTTGTCCACCAGGGATTGGCCAACGGCGGTCATTTACCCGACAAAACCCTGGTGGTCTACGTCTCGCCGCTTAAAGCCCTGTCCAATGACATTCAAATCAACCTGCAAGACCCGCTGGCCGGGATTACCGAGCAATTGCGGGGGATGGGCCTGCCGGAGTTGCAAATAAACACCGCCGTGCGCACCGGCGACACACCGCAAAAAGACCGCTCGGCGATGCGCAAGAACGCGCCGCACATTCTGGTGACGACCCCGGAATCACTTTACGTGTTGCTCGGCTCCGATTCCGGCCGGCAAATGCTTGGCACCGCGCGGACGGTGATCGTCGACGAAATCCACGCCATCGCCGCCAGCAAACGCGGCAGCCATCTCGCGCTAAGCCTCGAACGCTTGCAGGCGTTGTGCGCGCAACCGTTGATGCGCATCGGTTTGTCTGCCACGCAAAAACCCATCGAAGCGGTGTCGCGCTTTCTGGTGGGCCGCGACCGCCCTTGTGAAATCATCGACATCGGTCACGCCCGCCCGCGAGATCTGGACATCGAAGTGCCGCCAGTGCCGTTGTCGGCCGTAATGGCCAACGACGTCTGGGAGCTGGTCTACGACCGCCTTGCCGAACTCGCCCGCGAGCATCGAACGACGCTGGTTTTCGTCAACACCCGACGATTGGCCGAACGCTTGAGCCGGCATTTGAGCGAACGCCTTGGCAAGGACGCCGTGGCCGCCCATCACGGCAGCCTGGCCAAGGAATTTCGGCTCGACGCCGAACAACGGCTCAAACGCGGCGAGCTGCAGGTGCTGATCGCCACCGCGTCACTGGAACTGGGTATCGACATTGGCGACGTCGATCTGGTCTGCCAGATCGCTTCGCCGCGCTCGATTGCCGGCTTTCTGCAACGGGTCGGCCGCTCCGGGCACCAGGTCGGCGGCACGCCCAAAGGCCGATTGTTCGCCACCACCCGCGACGACTTGATCGAATGCACCGCGCTCCTCGATTGCGTGCGCCGGGGTGAACTCGACACCTTGCTGATCCCGGTCGCTCCGCTGGACGTACTGGCCCAGCAAATCATCGCCGAGGTCAGCTGCCAGGAATGGCAGGAGCAGGCACTGCTGGAGATGCTCCGCAGAGCCTCGCCCTATACCAAACTCGACGAAGACCATTATCAGGCGCTGCTGCGCATGCTGGCCGAGGGTTACAACGGTCGCCAAGGCATCCGTAGCGCTTACCTGCACCGCGACGCTGTGACACGTACCTTGCGCGGTCGCCGAGGCGCCAAACTGACCGCCGTGACCAGCGGCGGGACGATTCCGGACAACGCCGATTACAGCGTGCTGCTGGAGCCTCAAGGGCTGAACATCGGCAGCGTCAACGAAGACTTTGCGGTGGAAAGTATCGCCGGGGACATCTTCCAGTTGGGCAACACGTCCTACCGGATTTTGCGGGTCGAAACCGGCAAAGTCCGGGTCGAAGACGCCCAAGGCCAGCCGCCGACCATTCCGTTCTGGCTCGGTGAAGCGCCAGGGCGCAGCGCTGAACTGTCATTTGCCGTAGCGCGCCTGCAAGCGCAACTCGATGAGCTGCTCGGCGCCACACCCGGTAACGTGCAACCCGCCCTCGACTGGCTGACCGACACTCTCGGCCTGAACCTCGCCAGCGCCGAACAACTGGTGGAATACCTGGCCCGCGCGCGCCTGAGCCTCGGTGCCCTGCCCTCGCAGGACACGCTGCTGATGGAACGCTTTTTCGACGAGTCCGGCGGCACGCAATTGATCATTCACACGCCGTTCGGCAGCCGCATCAACCGCGCCTGGGGCCTGGCCTTGCGCAAACGCTTCTGCCGCACCTTCAACTTCGAATTGCAGGCCGCCGCCAGCGAGGACGCGATCGTGCTGTCGCTGTCCACCAGCCATAGCTTTGATCTTGATGACGTCTGGCGCTACGTGCACAGCAACACCGCCGAACACCTGCTGATTCAAGCGGTGCTGGAAGCGCCGCTGTTCGGCGTGCGCTGGCGCTGGAATGCCAGCGTCGCGCTGGCGTTGCCGCGGTATGCAGGCGGGCGCAAAGTGCCGCCGCAAATCCAGCGGATGAAAAGCGAAGACCTGATTGCCAGCGTGTTTCCCGATCAGATCGCCTGCGTGGAAAACCTCGCCGGCGAGCGCGAAATCCCTGAGCATCCGCTGGTGGAACAAACCCTCGACGATTGCCTGCATGAGGCAATGGACTGTGAGGGTTGGCTGGCGTTGTTGCGGCGCATGGAGAGCGGCGATGTGCGGCTGATCAGCCGCGACTTGCCGGCGCCCTCGCCCTTGGCCGCAGAAATTCTCAGCGCGCGGCCTTATACCTTTCTCGACGACGCGCCGCTGGAAGAGCGACGCACCCAGGCTGTGCTCAACCGGCGCTGGAGCGACCCGCAATCCACCGATGACCTCGGTGCACTGGACGCCGAGGCGATTCAAGCGGTGCGCGAAGAAGCCTGGCCAGCGCCGACTGGCGTCGATGAAATGCATGAGGCGCTGATGAGCCTTGCGTGCATCGCCGACACCGAGGCCCAAGCCAACCCGGATTGGCTCGACTGGCTGAACGCGTTGGCCGACAACGGCCGCGCCAGTCGTTTACAGATCAATGCCAAGCAGTCGCTATGGTTTCCACGGGAGCGGCTGACCTGCTTGCGGGCGATTTATCCACAGGCGATGTTGCTGCCACCGCTGGAAGCGCTGCCGGGCTTCGATGACAGGTGGGAGCCGGACGATGCGCTGCTGGAAGTGATCCGTGCGCGGCTCAGTGCGTTTGGTCCATTGCCGCTCAAAGCGATTGCCGAACCGCTCGGTTTACCGGCGACACACGTCACTCAGGCGCTGGCGCAACTGGAACGCGAAGGCTATGTGCTGCGCGGCCAATTTACGCCAGGGGCTACACAGGAGGAATGGTGCGAACGGCATTTACTTGCACGGATTCATCGCTACACGGTCAAGCGTCTGCGCCGGGAAATCGAGCCGGTAGCGTTGCAGGACTTCATGCGCTTTCTGTTCGACTGGCAGCACCTCTCCGCCGCGACGCAAGGCCAGGGCAGCGCGGTGTTGCCAGCGATCATCGGCCAGTTCGAAGGCTACCCCGCCGCCGCATCTGCCTGGGACAGCGACATCTTGCCGGCCCGGCTCAAGGGTTATTCGCCGGGTTGGCTGGATGATCTGTGCCGCAGCGGCAAACTGGTCTGGACCCGCCTGACCGCGCGCAACAAAAGCGCCAGCACGGCCCTGCGCAGCACGCCGATTGTGTTATTGCCGCGCAGCCAGGTCGGAGTGTGGAGCGGATTGACCGAGCAGACGTCAGCCAGCGAACTGTCGCCCAAAACGCAGAAAGTCTTTGAGGCACTTAGCCAACACGGCGCGCTGTTTTTTGATGAGTTGATTCATGAGGCGCATCTGCTGCGCTCGGAGCTGGAAACTGCTTTGCAGGAGCTGGTCGGCGCCGGACTGGTGAACGCCGACAGTTTCGCCGGTCTGCGGGCGCTGATAACGCCCGCCAGCAAACGACAGAACCGCAGCAGCCGACGCGGGCGTGGAGCGTTTATTGGCGGGATGGACGATGCCGGCCGCTGGGCTTTGTTGCGACGCGGCCCTGCCGCACCCATTGTGGATAACAAACGCCCGGCCCCCACACCGAGCGAGACCCTGGAGCATATCGCCCTGACGTTGCTTCGGCGCTACGGCGTGGTGTTCTGGCGCTTGCTGGAACGTGAGGCGGACTGGTTACCGAGTTGGCGTGAATTGTTGCGCACGTTTCATCGGCTGGAGGCCCGGGGCGAAATTCGTGGCGGGCGGTTTGTCAGTGGCCTGGCCGGTGAACAGTTCGCGCTGCCGGAAGCGATTCCGTTACTGCGGGAAGTACGGCGACGGCCACAGGACGGGAGTCTGATTGCGGTGTGCGGGGTTGATCCGCTGAACCTCGCCGGCACGCTTTTACCGGGAGCCAAAGTGCCGGCCTTGGCGAGTAATCGGCTGGTGTATCGCAATGGGTTGCCGGCGGCAGCCGAGATTGCGGGTAAACAGGTTTTCTGGCTGGAGCTGGATCAGCAATCCACTGCCGAATTGCACAATAAGCTGATCCGGCATTGATGGTGTTTGGGCGGCCCCCTTCGCGAGCAGGCTCGCTCCCACACTGAACCGTGTCTCGCCATTGATATTTGACCTCTGCGCAAATATCAAATGCCGATCCCAGTATTTTTCCGCACAACCTAAAACCTGACACTGCACTCCTGAAATCAATCCACCGGAGTTGCAGCCATGCCCATCGCCTTGCTCGCGCTGACCCTCAGCGCCTTCGCCATCGGGACGACCGAGTTCGTCATCGTTGGCTTGTTACCCACCATCGGCGCTGACCTCGGCGTCACCCTGCCGTCCGCCGGTCTGCTGGTCAGCCTTTATGCGTTGGGCGTTGCCGTTGGTGCGCCGGTGCTGACCGCCCTCACCGGTAAAGTCCCGCGCAAATTACTGCTGTTGTCGCTGATGGTGTTGTTCACCCTCGGCAACTTGCTGGCCTGGCAAGCGCCGAGTTACGAGTCGCTGGTCATTGCGCGAATCGTCACCGGTCTGGCCCACGGGGTGTTTTTCTCGATTGGTTCGACCATTGCCACCAGCCTGGTGCCGAAGGAAAAAGCCGCCAGCGCGATTGCAATCATGTTTACCGGTTTGACCGTGGCGCTGGTCACCGGCGTACCGCTTGGAACCTTTATCGGTCAACATATCGGCTGGCGTGAAACCTTCCTCGCCGTATCGGCATTGGGTGTGATCGCGTTCATCGGCAGCCTGCTTTACGTGCCGAATAACATCGCCCACAGCAAACCGGCGTCGCTGTTGCAGCAACTGCAGGTGCTCAAGCAACCGCGTCTGTTGCTGGTATATGCCATGACGGCGGTGGGTTACGGCGGCTCGTTCATCGCCTTCACGTTCCTCGCACCGATTCTTCAGGACATCTCCGGTTTCAGCGCCAGCACGGTCAGCCTGGTGCTGCTGGTCTACGGCCTCTCAGTGGCCGTCGGTAACCTCTGGGGCGGCAAACTGGCAGACAAACGCGGTCCGATCAGCGCCCTGAAAATCATCTTCGCCCTGCTCGCTGCAGTGCTGTTCGCGCTGACCTTCACCGCCGGCAATCCATGGCTGGCCTTGGCCACTGTGCTGGTCTGGGGTGCGGTCGCGTTCGGCAACGTGCCGGGTTTGCAGGTGTACGTGGTGCGCCAGGCTGAACATCACACGCCGCATGCGGTGGACGTAGCGTCTGGCCTGAACATCGCCGCGTTCAACCTCGGCATCGCCGGTGGTGCGTGGGGCGGCGGGTTGATCGTCGCTCACCTGGGGCTGATTCATACCGCATGGATCGGTGGCCTGGTGGTGCTGGTGGCGCTGGCACTCACGGCCTGGAGTGGTCGTCTTGATCGGTTGGGCCCGGTGTATGCCGAGCCACCCAAAGGCTCGTCCCGCCTCTTCGCCAGCCACTGACAAACCCTGTGGGAGCGAGCCTGCTCGCGAAGGCGGTAGCACATCCAGCATCGATGTCGCTGACAGACCGCTTTCGCGAGCAGGCTCGCACACATTCGATCGCCAGTGTTTTGTTGAACGTGTGCCGTCCGTAGTCCCGTCGAAACTTTCTCGCGTGCCCGACAGTCATCAAAGGACGGGGCAACCAGAGGACCACTGGAAGGGAGGCGACATGGCGGCGATTCACATTGGAATTTCAGGTTGGCGCTACACGCCTTGGAGGGGGGATTTCTACCCGAAGGGGCTGGCCCAGAAACGCGAATTGCAATTCGCCTCGCGGGCCGTCAACAGCATCGAAATCAATGGATCGTTTTACGCCCTGCAACGCCCCGAACGTTACGCCCAGTGGTACACAGAAACCCCGGCAGACTTCGTCTTCAGCGTCAAAGCCCCACGCTTCATTACCCACATCCGACGCCTGCGAGATATTCATAAGCCACTGGCGAATTTCTTTGCCTCCGGGGTACTGGAGCTCAAGGAAAAACTTGGCCCGATCCTCTGGCAATTTCCGCCCAATTTCAAATTCGATGCCGAGCTGTTCGAACGCTTTCTCGAACAGCTGCCCCGCGACACCGAGCAGGCCGCTGCCCTCGCCCGCCAGCACGACTCACACCTGCACGGTCACGCCAGCATGAAGGCTTACAAGAAAAGGCCGCTGCGCCATGCCGTCGAAATCAGGAACGAGACGTTTGTCGACCCCGCATTCGTTCGACTGCTCAAACGCTACAACGTGGCCCTCGTCATTGCTGACACCGCCGGAAAATGGCCGTATCACGAAGACCTGACCAGTGACTTCGTCTACCTGCGGTTACACGGTGCCGAAGAGCTCTACGCCAGCGGTTACACACCTCAAGCGCTGGATCGCTGGGGTGACCGGATCGACGCATGGAATCACGGTAGGCAACCTCGCGATCCGCACCTGATTGCCCCTGGGCAAAAACCCCAGGCACGCAAGTCCCGCGAAGTATTCTGCTATTTCGATAACGACATCAAAGTCCGCGCCCCCTTCGATGCCCGCCGCTTGCTCGAGCATTTCCACCTCGATAACGACTTGGTCACTGCCCCCGGCGAACCGGCTGCCGAAGGCGTGCTGCCATGAACACTTATGAGCCGTTAGACCCCGCCGACGATCATCCACGAACCATCGCCGCCGTGCGCCGTTTCACCGTGCTGACCATTAACACTCACAAGGGGTTTACCGCGCTCAACCGGCGTTTCATCCTGCCCGAGTTGCGTGAAGCGGTGCGCAGCGTGTCCGCCGACGTCGTGTTTTTGCAGGAGGTCCACGGCACCCACTAGCATCATCCTCAGCGTTACAGCAATTGGCCGACGATGCCGCAATACGAATTCCTCGCCGACACCCTGTGGCCGCAGTTCGCCTATGGGCGCAACGCTGTCTACCCGGCAGGTGATCACGGCAATGCGCTGTTGTCGAAATTCCAGATTGTTCGTCACGACAACCTGGACATTTCCATCAGCGGCCATGAGACCCGCGGCCTCTTGCATTGCGTACTGCGACTGCCCGGTAACGGGCCGGAAGTGCATGCGATTTGCGTCCATTTGGGCTTGCGTGAAACTCATCGCAAGAAGCAACTCAAGCTGCTGGCCCAGCGCCTCGAAGCGTTACCGGCCGATGCCCGGGTGATCGTCGCCGGCGACTTCAACGACTGGCGCCAGCGGGCCGATGCGTTGCTCAAGCCTTGTGGCTTACTGGAAGTATTCGCCGAACAACACGGCAAACCGGCGCGCAGTTTTCCGGCTCGAATGCCGGCGTTACGTCTGGACCGAATTTACGTACGTAACCTCAAAGCCAGCCGCCCGCAAGTGCTGGCGGCGCGGCCCTGGTCACACCTTTCCGACCACGCATCGCTGTCGGTGGAGATTGAGCTATGAGCACTCCATCGATGGAAAAAGCCACGGCACAACAGATTGCCGCACCGCCAAGGGGCGAGCCGGCAGCAGTCGACGTGGAATATGGCTGGCACGGCAACAACCGGGTCGATCTGCTGGAAAATGGTGAAGAATATTTTCCCCGGGTATTTGAAGTGCTGCGTCAGGCCCAGAATGAAATCCTGCTGGAAACTTTCATTTTGCTCGAGGACAAAGTCGGCAATGAACTGCAGCAGATTTTGATCGAAGCAGCGCAACGCGGCGTGCGCATCACCGTCAGCCTTGACGGTTTCGGTTGCGCTGAGTTGAGCGTCGGGTTTCTCGCCGCCCTGAGTGAAGCCGGTGTGCACCTCCAGATATTCGACCCGGCACCAAAGCATCTGGGCATCCGCACCAACTGGTTCCGCCGCCTGCACCGCAAAATCGTGGTAGTCGACGGCACGATTGCGTTCCTCGGCGGGATCAACTTTTCCGCTGACCATTTGGGCGACTTCGGGCCCGAGGCGAAACAGGACTACTCCGTTGAAGTGCAAGGCCCGGCGGTGGCCGACATTCATCACTTCGCGTTGCTGCAAAGCGGTCGCCCGGTTCACGCCAAATATTGGTGGCAACGTCGACAGCAACGCCGTTCGGAGCTCGCGTTCAGCGATCACGACGGTCAGGTTCGGCTGGTGTACCGCGACAACGGCGACCATCGAACCGACATCGAAGAGGTTTACCGGCTGGTACTGCGCAGCGCCCAACGGCGGGTGGTCATCGCCAACGCGTATTTCTTCCCCGGCTATCGCTTGCTTCGCGAGATCCGCAACGCTGCCCGTCGAGGCGTTGATGTGCGGCTGATTCTGCAAGGTCAGCCCGATATGCTGGTGGCCAAACTGGCCGCGCGCATGACCTATGACTACCTGCTCAAGTCCGGCGTGCAGATTCACGAATATTGCGAGCGCCCGCTGCACGGCAAGGTCGCGCTGGTGGACGAAGACTGGTGCACCGTCGGCTCCAGCAACCTCGACCCGTTGAGTCTGTCAATGAACCTGGAAGCCAACGTGTTAATCCGCGACCGGGCCTTCAACCGAAAACTGTTCCAACGCCTCGAAACGTTGAGCAATAACCATTGCAAAGCCATAACTGCAGACACGTCGCCGCGCGGACGCGTCTGGCACATGACCGTCGGCTTTCTGGTGTTTCACTTCCTGCGGCATTTTCCCGCCTGGGCCGGCTGGCTGCCTGCACACAAACCGCGGCTGAAACCTTTCGCCCATCCGCCGAGAGTGAAACCTGAAGTGCCACTCTGATGCGCACCCGTCAGGGTGATTGCGAGGACGCCTTCGCAGGCAGGCTCCCACCATTGATCACGGTTTCTTGTGGGAGCGAGCCTGCTCGCGAAGGATCGAAAGAACGCCGCAAATCTTAGCTGGATTGAATAATGCTCAACCGCTCGCCAACCACCATTTCGGTGATCCAGCCCACCAGGATCGAGGTGTACGCCTGTTGGGAAATCGGATCGGTCAACGCGTGGTCTGCGCCGTCAATAATGCGATGGGTCATTGAATGCGTCTGCTGACAGGCAGCGCGGTAACTCATGATGGTTGCATGGGGCACATAGTCGTCGATCTCGGACTGCACCAGCAGCACATCCCCGGTAAATTGCGAACACGCGTGCAGCGCACGATTGCTCTCGGCACGGACAAGTGTGCTGCGGTAATCGCGTAAATCAGACTTGTCCAGGTCTCGCTTTGGCGTGTGCCATTGCTCATCGCGATACAGTGCCGGCACCCGTAGCGCCAGCCAGCGAACCGGGCGCAACGAGGTCAGGATCGAGGCCAGGTAACCGCCGTAACTGGTGCCGACCACCGCAATGGCGGATGTGTCGAGCGCAGGGTGAGCGAGCAAACGGTCATACGCTGCGAGCAGATCACGCAGGTTGTCTTCCCGGGTCACGCGAGACAGGGCCAGACCTTTGCCGCCAGTGTGCCCACGCAAGTCGAACGTCAGGCACACACACCCGAGGCCCGCGATGCCTTTGGCCCGCTCCAGGTCTCGCTCCTGGCTGCCGCCCCAACCGTGCACGAACAGGACACCGGGAACTTTTGATTTGGGACTGAGAAAAGTCCCGATCATCTGTTCGTCGTCGATGTCGATCTGAATGGTTTCGCTTCTAGCCGTCATAGGATTTGACCATTACGTACTTGAGAAGAAAGTCACTGTTTTGCGCCGGCCCACGGTAGACCTCGATGGCGCCCGTTGGCAGCGATTGATCGATATAGGTTTCCACCGAAGACACGCGAATCGCGCGCATGCCCGAATCGTTGACGAAGCTTTGCAATGCCGCCACTTCGGCGCTGCTGGCCCCGCCGATGCGCCACGACTGTTCGAGCACGCCGCTGCGCTGTTTACCGTTGCTGTCCAGACCTTGGGCAATGTCGTAGTTGCGTCGCGAGGCGTAGAAACCGGGATAGGCCTCATCCGCGGCGCTGTCGAAGACTTGGGCCTGCCGGATTGCCAGCCGCATATCGTCCGGCAGATCCAGCGCCAGCAAGTCATCGTAATTGCCCTGCACCACCAGCAGGTTGGAACCTCCATAAACCCGCTCGCCCTGACCATCTTCGGTCAAATATTGATCACCGCAGTAACTCAGCACCTTGTCACCGATAACGCTCTGGCCGACGCTGTGGGTGATCACGTGGTCCAGCTCCTGCTCCAGCACCACACCGCCGGTAAAGAGAGTTTTGGCATCGGGTCTGGCGAGGATGGCATCGAACTGCTCGAGGCTTTGAATCACTTCCTGACCGCGACCGGCGCTGGAATAAATCGGCTTCATGCGAATCGGACCGCTATAGAGCAGGTGTTCTGCAGCAGGCCGCGCATCGTCCAGGGAGAACACACTCAGCCCCTCCAGCACCACGTTGCGCACGCGTTCGGAAAACAACGGTGACCAGCCTTCGGGGGCAAACGCATTTTTGTTGCGTAAGCCGTGGCTGATGGCTTTGGTACAAATGAAATCATGCTCGACGTAGCCCCCCCACAAATCTTCCGGCCCTTTGACACCCAATTGTCGAGCCGCAGCAACGCCGACCAGGGTCTGGGTTGGCAGCAGGTAAAGGTCTCGGCCATTGTGACGTTCGGGGTCGTAACTGCCGCCGTATTTGAGCCCGACAATGTGTGCAAGCCAACGCGCCAGCGCACGATTGGTTTCGACTTCGTGCAGCGGAGCGTCTGGGCACACTGAATGGGCGACCACCAGTTTCTTGCGGTTTGTTGGGGTCATGCATCCCCCTTCAATCTGTACTTGATGAATATAGTTGAAAGGGTGCAGAGATCAGGCCAAGGGGTGGCTTCGTGAAACGGCTTTCGAATCAGCTGGTTGCGGAAAGCGTGATGGCATCACGCCTGTTTTATTCTGCACGACGCCCTCCAGGACTCCGGCATTTTGCACGATTCAAGCCTGGCGATATCCCTGTGGGAGCGAGCTTGCTCGCGATAGCGGTGTGTCAGACTTCATCAATATTGAAAGTTATGGCCCCATCGTCGGAACGCCGCCCGGAGCAAGCTCGCTCCCACAGGGGATTTAGAGTGACGCTGGCTATCGAGCCACACCAGCGGTCGAAGTCACCCCAAACCGTGTCCGATATTCACTCGGCGCCAGCCCGGTAATCTTCTTGAAGATCGCGCGAAACGCACTCGGGTCCTGGTAGCCGACGGTCCAGGCAATGTGATCGATCGTGCCATTGGTGAACTCGAGCATTTCCCGGGCCTTGCCGACTCGCAGGTGTTGGCAGTATTCGGTGGGTTTGAGCCCGGTCGCCGCGCGGAATCGACGCAGGAAGGTGCGCTCTTCCAGCCCTGCCCGGTCGGTCATTGCCGCCAGCGACACATCGGTCGCTCCAGTGCTTTGCAGCCAGTGTTGGACTTTGAGAATCGACGCGTCGCCATGGCTGAGAATCGGTGCAAAGTTGCTGCCGCATTCACTCGCACTGTCGCTATGTTCCACCACCAGAAAACGCGCGGTGCCGGTAGCAATGCTCGGCCCCAACAAACGATCCACCAGGCGCAAGCCCAGCGCGGACCAGGCCATCAGCCCCGCCGTCGTGATCAGGTCGCCGTCATCGACAATGGGCGTATCGGCCTTGAGCTTGATCGCCGGGTACCGCTCGGCGAAGGTTTTGGCCGATGTCCAGTGAGTGGTGGCACTGCGACCGTCGAGCAGGCCGCTTTCGGCCAACAGTATCGAGCCCACGCACACGCCGCCGAGGGTCGCGCCTTGTGCATGTTGCTGACGAATCCAGCGGAGCAAGCCTTGCGGCGCCTGGCCTTCAGAAAATCCGCCAATCGACGGCGGAATCAACACCGCCACTAATGCGCCGTCCGGGGCGGGATGGCTGTCGTAAACGCGTTCAGGCAGCTGATCGCCATCGACCTGCCAATGACTGACCCGCAGCAACGGCAACTGCGCAGCCCGATGTTCGGCAGCAATCCGGTTAGCCACTCCGAACAAATCCGTTAACCCATGCACCGCGGCCATCTGCGCGCCGGGATAGATCAACACGCCCAGCTCGGCGACTGCCCTTTCTACACTCATTGTCAGTTTTCCCCCTTCTAATGTCGGTGCGGCCAATCCTCGGACGGCCTGCCAGACCCAATACTTCACTCCATACCCAACAAGCACTTCGAGGAAACAGTCATGGCCAAGCAAGCACTCATCCTAGTCGATATCCAAAACGACTACTTCCCCCAAGGCAAGTGGCCGCTGGCGGGCGCCGAGGCCGCCGCCGACAACGCCGCCCGTCTGCTCACGGCCTTTCGTGACGCCGAAAAACCGGTGGTGCACATCCGCCACGAATTCACTTCCGACGCCGCGCCGTTCTTCACCCCGGGCTCCGAAGGCGCGAAGCTGCACCCCAAAGTCCTTAATCGCGCCGACGAGCCGGTAGTGCTCAAGCACTTCGTCAACTCGTTCCGCGAAACCGAACTGAAATCGATCCTCGACGAACAAGGCATTAAGGAGTTGGTAGTTGTCGGCAGCATGAGCCACATGTGCGTCGACGGCATCACCCGCGCCGCCGCTGACTTTGGCTACACCGTCACGGTGATTCACGATGCCTGTGCCTCCCGGGACCTGGAATTCAACGGAGTCACCGTTGCGGCTGCTCACGTTCACGCAGCCTTCATGTCGGCCTTGGGGTTTGCCTATGCAAGCGTGGTGTCCACTGACGAGTTCCTGGCGGCGCATCATTGATCAACGCTTCGGCGTCGGGTGCTGCAATCCGACGCTCCCGAAACAAAGAAGGCCAGTTGCGTACGCACGTGACTGGCCTTTTTTCTGAGACTTACGGCCGAAAAGCCGGATAATGGCGGCCAAATCGTCTAGCCCGTTATTCTGGTAATCCCCCATGGAAATCAAGGTCAACTTTCTCGACAACCTTCGGCTTGAAGCCAAGTTCGATGACTTCACGGTGGTGGCCGATCAACCTATCCGCTATAAGGGCGATGGCTCGGCACCCGGTCCGTTCGACTACTTCCTGGCGTCGTCGGCGTTGTGTGCCGCCTACTTTGTGAAGTTGTATTGCAGCACGCGCAATATCCCCACGGATAACATCCGCCTGTCGCAGAACAATATTGTTGACCCGGAAAACCGCTACAACCAGATTTTCAAGATCCAGGTCGAATTGCCGGCGGACATCTCCGACAAGGACCGCCAGGGCATCCTGCGCTCCATCGACCGTTGCACCGTGAAAAAAGTGGTGCAAGCCGGGCCTGAGTTTGTGATCGAAGAGGTGGAAAACCTCGACGCCGATGCCCAGGCGTTGTTGATGCCTGCGTCTAATTCAGAGGCGAGCACTTATATTGCGGGCAAGGATCTGCCGCTGGAGCAAACCATCGCCAATATGTCGGCCATTCTGGCGGACCTGGGCATGAAGATTGAAATCGCCTCGTGGCGCAATATCGTGCCCAATGTGTGGTCGCTGCATATCCGCGATGCCCACTCGCCGATGTGCTTTACCAACGGCAAGGGTGCGACCAAGGAAGGCGCGTTAGCGTCGGCGTTGGGCGAGTTTATCGAGCGACTCAACTGCAACTTCTTCTACAACGATCAGTTCTGGGGCGAAGACATCGCCAATGCGGCGTTTGTGCATTACCCGAACGAGCGCTGGTTCAAGCCCGGCCGCAAAGACGCATTGCCGACTGAAATTCTCGACGAGTACTGCCTGAGGATTTACAACCGCGACGGCGAACTGCGCGGCTCCCATCTGATCGATACCAACTCGGGCAACGAAGAGCGCGGTATCTGCTCACTGCCCTACGTGCGCCAGTCGGACGGCGAGGTGGTGTACTTCCCGTCCAACCTGATTGAAAACCTGTACCTGAGCAACGGCATGAGCGCCGGGAATACGCTGGCCGAAGCCCAGGTCCAGTGCCTGTCGGAGATCTTCGAGCGCGCGGTAAAACGCGAAATCATCGAAGGTGAATTTGCACTGCCGGATGTGCCAGCCCACGTGCTCGCGAAGTACCCCGGGATATTGGCCGGTATTCAGGCGCTGGAAGAGCAAGGGTTCCCCGTGTTGGTGAAGGATGCGTCCCTGGGGGGTGAATTCCCGGTGATGTGCGTCACATTGATGAACCCGCGTACCGGCGGTGTGTTCGCCTCGTTCGGTGCGCACCCGAGCCTGGAAGTGGCGCTGGAACGCAGCCTGACCGAATTGTTGCAGGGCCGCAGCTTCGAAGGCCTCAACGACTTGCCCCAGCCGACCTTTGAAGGTCATGCGGTGACCGAGCCGAATAACTTCGTTGAGCACTTTATCGACTCCAGCGGCGTGGTGTCGTGGCGCTTCTTCAGTGCCAAATCGGATTACGAATTCGTGGAGTGGGACTTCTCCGGCCAGGGTGAGAACTCGAATGCCGAGGAAGCCGCGACCTTGTTCGGTATTCTCAAAGGCATGGGCAAGGAAGTGTACATGGCGGTCTACGAGCATATCGGCGCAACGGCCTGCCGCATTCTGGTGCCGGACTATTCGGAAATTTATCCAATAGACGATCTGATCTGGGATAACACTAACAAAGCGCTGTTCTTCCGCACCGATATCCTGAACCTGCATCGCCTGGACGAAGAGGAACTGCAAGCGCTGGTTGAGCGTCTGGTGGAAAGTGAGCTGGACGACTACACCGACATCACCTCCTTGATCGGCATCGAATTTGACGACAATACGGCCTGGGGTCAGCTGACGATCCTGGAGTTGAAGCTTCTGATCTATCTCGCCTTGCAGCAATTTGAAGAGGCGAAAGAGGCGGTGGAAATGTTCCTGCAGTACAACGACAACACGGTTGAGCGTGGTTTGTTCTACCAGGCCGTCAATGTGGTGCTGGAGATGAAGCTCGACGAAGACCTGGAACTGGAGGACTTCGAGGCCAATTTCCGCCGGATGTTTGGCAACGAGCGGATGGATGCAGCGATCGGATCGGTGGACGGCAGCGTGCGCTTCCACGGCTTGACGCCTACGAGCATAAAACTGGAGGGGCTCGATAGACACCTGCGCCTGATCGACAGCTACAAAAAATTGCACATGGCGCGAGCCAATGTGACCGCTCTGTCCCGTTAACAGCGCCAACAAAAAAGCGAAGCCAGATCAATGGCTTCGCTTTTTTTGTTTACGGTTCTGAAAAAAGCAGCAAATTAGAACGGGATATCATCATCAAAGCTGTCGAAATCCGGAGCCGGTTGCGGAGCTGCCTGCTGTGGAGGCGGAGCCTGACGCGACTGTTGCGGTGCCGACTGTTGTGGACGCGGAGCCTGCTGGCGTGGAGCCGGAGCGGACTGCTGGTAGTTGTTACCCCCGCCTTGCTGGTCGCCCTGTTGTGGACGGCCGCCCAGCAGTTGCATGGTGCCTTGCATGTCGACCACGATTTCAGTGGTGTAACGCTTGATACCGTCTTTTTCCCACTCGCGGGTCTGCAGCTTGCCTTCGATGTAGACCTGCGAACCCTTACGCAGGTATTCGCCGGCGATTTCCGCCACCTTGCCGAACATCGACACACGGTGCCATTCGGTCTTCTCGACCTTCTGGCCGGTTTGCTTGTCGGTCCATTGTTCACTGGTCGCCAGACTCAGGTTGGTCACGGCGTTACCGTTAGGCAGGTAGCGAACTTCGGGATCCTGGCCGCAAGTGCCGACCAATATGACTTTGTTAACCCCACGGGCCATAACGTTCTCCTAGGCTTCGCACGCAGCTGAGGCCGGGTTGTTCACCAGACGCTCGAGGGTGGTGCGATCCAATAGTTCTGTGTCCAATTTGATGTAAATGGCCGCTTCATCAGCGACTATCACTGCATCTGTTACCCCTACGAGGGCCTTCAGGCGCTCGACCAGACCCGCTTCGCGGATCGCCTCGGGCGACAACGGCAAGCGCAGGCTCGTCACGTAGGGAGGTTCGCGCATGGTAACAGCAAAGGCCAACCAGAGGGCAGCCAGCCCGGCACATCCCAGGAACACAACCGACAAACCGCCATGCTGGAACATCCAGCCGCCGAGGATACCGCCCAGTGCCGAACCGAGGAACTGGCTGGTGGAATACACCCCCATTGCCGTGCCCTTGCCACCTGCCGGTGAAACTTTGCTGATCAGCGATGGCAACGAAGCTTCCAGCAGATTGAACGCGGTAAAGAACACCACCGTCCCGATCACCAGAGCCCGCAAGCTATCGCCGAACTGCCAGAAGAATAGCTCAGTGAGCATCAGCGTCAGCACGGCGCCCAATAAAACTCGTTTCATTTTGCGTTTCTTCTCGCCGTAGATAATGAACGGGATCATGGCGAAGAAGGAAATCAGCAGTGCGGTCAGGTACACCCACCAGTGCTGCTCTTTAGGCAGCCCGGCTTTTTCGACCAAGGCCAGCGGCAATGCAACGAAGCTCGACATCAACATCGCGTGCAACACAAAAATGCCCAGGTCCAGGCGCAGCAGATCCGGGTGCTTGAGTGTCGGTATCAGCGCCTGGCGCGCGACACCGGATTCTCGATGCTGCAATGGCCCGGTGGCGCGCGGGACCATGAACATCACGATCACAATGCCAAACAACGCCATGCCGCCAGTGGCGAGAAACAGCCCGGACAGGCCGAAGGCGCGAGTCAGCAGCGGTCCTACAACCATGGCGACAGCGAACGACAGACCAATCGTCATGCCGATCATGGCCATTGCTTTCGTCCGGTGCTGTTCCCGGGTCAGGTCTGACAGCAACGCCATGACCGCCGCGGAAATGGCCCCGGCCCCCTGCAGGACTCGTCCGGCAATGACGCCCCAGATCGAATCGGCATTGGCCGCCAGCACGCTACCGAGGGCGAAGACGACCAGCCCCAGATAGATCACCGGACGGCGACCGATACGGTCGGAAATGAAGCCAAAAGGAATTTGAAAGATCGCCTGGGTCAGGCCGTAAGCGCCAATCGCCAGCCCGATGAGGGCCGGGGTCGCTCCTGCCAGATCCATCCCATAGGTTGCCAGTACCGGCAATACCATGAACATGCCAAGCATACGGAAGGCGAACACCAGGGCTAGACCGCTTGCTGCGCGGGTCTCACTGCCACTCATGCGTTCGCTGTGGGGATCGTGCATGGAAAAACCTCATGTGAACCGGCGGCGATTCTACCAGTCCCATCGGTTGACGGGGTATATCGCGACGCTTTGCCGCGCTCTGCTGACAGACTCTTCATGAAAGACAATAACCCGCTTATTCGATAGTGTGCATCCATCCAGTATTTGGCCGTATACTCCTACGTTTTCGACGCCCGCCGAGCGAGGCCACTTTGGACAAGATCCTGATTCGTGGGGCCCGAACCCACAACCTGAAGAACATCGACCTGACCCTGCCACGGGACAAACTGATCGTCATCACCGGCTTGTCCGGATCTGGCAAGTCGTCCCTGGCTTTCGACACGCTGTACGCCGAAGGCCAGCGCCGCTACGTCGAGTCGCTTTCGGCCTATGCCCGGCAGTTCCTGTCGATGATGGAAAAGCCTGACGTCGACACCATCGAAGGGCTGTCGCCAGCGATCTCCATCGAACAGAAGTCGACCTCGCACAACCCACGCTCGACCGTTGGCACCATCACCGAAATCTACGACTACCTGCGCTTGCTTTACGCCCGCGTCGGCATTCCGCGCTGCCCTGATCACGACATTCCGCTGGAAGCCCAGACCGTCAGCCAGATGGTCGACCTGGTGCTCGCGCAACCGGAGGGCAGCAAACTCATGCTGCTGGCCCCGGTGATCCGCGAGCGCAAAGGCGAACACCTTTCGGTCTTCGAAGAGTTACGCGCCCAGGGTTTTGTGCGGGCACGGGTCAACGGCAGGCTCTGCGAGCTTGACGAGTTGCCGAAGCTGGACAAACAGAAGAAGCATTCGATCGATGTCGTGGTCGACCGTTTCAAAGTCCGCGCCGATTTGCAGCAGCGCCTGGCCGAGTCGTTTGAAACCGCATTGAAGCTGGCGGATGGCATTGCGCTGGTTGCGCCGATGGACGACGAGCCTGGCGAAGAAATCATCTTCTCCGCGCGCTTCGCCTGCCCGATCTGCGGCCACGCCATCAGCGAACTGGAACCCAAGCTGTTCTCCTTCAACAACCCGGCCGGTGCCTGCCCGACATGCGATGGCTTGGGTGTTAAGCAGTTCTTCGATATCAAGCGGCTGGTGAACGGTGAACTGACGTTGGCCGAAGGCGCGATTCGCGGATGGGACAGGCGTAACGTCTATTACTTCCAGATGCTCGGCTCGCTGGCTTCCCACTACAAGTTCAGCCTGGAAGTGCCGTTCAACGAACTGCCGGCCGATCAGCAGAAGTTCATCCTGCACGGTAGCGGCTCGCAAAACGTCGATTTCAAATACCTGAACGACCGCGGCGACATCGTCAAACGGTCGCACCCGTTCGAAGGCATCGTGCCGAACCTGGAGCGTCGCTACCGCGAAACCGAATCCGCCTCGGTGCGTGAAGAGCTGGCCAAGTTCCTCAGCACCCAGCCTTGTCCGGATTGCCGCGGCACCCGTTTGCGTCGCGAGGCGCGACACGTATGGGTCGGCGAGAAGACATTGCCTGCGGTGACCAATCTGCCAATCGGCGACGCCTGCGAGTACTTCGGCGTTCTGAAGCTGACGGGCCGTCGCGGCGAAATTGCCGACAAGATTCTCAAGGAAATCCGCGAGCGCCTGCAGTTCCTGGTCAACGTGGGCCTCGACTATTTGTCGCTGGATCGCAGTGCGGACACTTTGTCCGGCGGTGAGGCACAGCGTATTCGTCTGGCCAGTCAGATCGGTGCTGGCCTGGTTGGCGTTCTGTACATCCTCGATGAACCGTCGATTGGCTTGCATCAGCGCGATAACGATCGCCTGCTCGGCACGCTCAAGCATCTGCGGGACATCGGCAACACAGTGATCGTGGTCGAGCACGATGAAGATGCCATCCGGCTGGCAGATTACGTGGTGGATATTGGTCCTGGCGCGGGTATACACGGTGGACACATCGTCGCCGAAGGTACGCCAGCCGAGGTCATGGCCCACCCTGACTCGTTGACTGGCAAGTACCTGTCGGGCCGAGTGAAGATTGCCGTTCCAGCCGAGCGCACGCCACGTAACAAGAAGTTGTCGCTGTCCCTCAAGGGCGCTCGCGGCAATAACCTGCGCAACGTCGATCTGGACATTCCGATCGGTCTGCTGACCTGCGTCACCGGCGTGTCCGGTTCGGGCAAGTCAACGCTGATCAACAACACCCTGTTTCCCTTGAGCGCCACGGCACTCAACGGTGCAACGACCCTGGAAGCCGCCGCTCACGACAGCATCAAGGGTCTGGAGCATCTGGACAAAGTTGTCGATATCGACCAAAGCCCGATCGGGCGCACGCCGCGTTCCAACCCGGCGACCTATACCGGATTGTTCACGCCGATTCGCGAACTGTTCGCCGGCGTCCCGGAATCCCGCTCACGCGGTTACGGTCCGGGGCGCTTCTCCTTCAACGTGAAGGGCGGGCGCTGCGAAGCGTGCCAGGGCGATGGCTTGATCAAGGTGGAAATGCACTTCCTGCCGGACATCTATGTCCCGTGCGACGTCTGCAAGAGCAAGCGCTACAACCGCGAAACCCTGGAAATCAAGTACAAGGGCAAGAGCATCCACGAGACACTCGAGATGACCATTGAGGAAGCTCGGGAGTTCTTCGACGCGGTTCCGGCGCTGGCGCGCAAGCTCCAGACGTTGATGGATGTGGGCCTGTCATACATCAAGCTGGGGCAATCGGCGACGACACTGTCGGGTGGTGAAGCCCAGCGGGTGAAACTGTCCCGCGAGCTGTCCAAGCGCGATACCGGCAAGACGCTGTACATCCTTGATGAGCCGACCACTGGCTTGCACTTCGCGGATATTCAGCAACTGCTCGACGTGTTGCATCGCCTGCGCGACCACGGCAACACAGTGGTGGTGATCGAGCACAACCTGGACGTGATCAAGACGGCCGACTGGCTGGTGGACCTGGGGCCGGAAGGCGGCTCCAAGGGCGGACAGATCATTGCCGTCGGTACGCCGGAGGAAGTGTCCGAGATGAAGCAATCGCATACCGGCTTCTACCTCAAGCCGTTGCTGGAGCGCGACAGGGCCTGAATCAGGTCCATGAAAAAGCCCCTGTCACTGGGTTGGTGACAGGGGCTTTTTTGTACGCTTCTGTAGGAGCGAGGCTTGCCCGCGAAGGCCTCACCTCGGTTTGGCTGATGCACCGCGGCGATCCCTTCCTGGGCAAGCCTCGCTCCTACAACACAATCAGAACTGCGATTGCAGATAATTCTCCAGACCGATCAACTTGATCAGGCCCAGCTGCTTCTCGAGCCAGTAGGTGTGGTCTTCTTCGGTGTCGTTCAGCTGAATACGCAGCATCTCGCGGCTCACGTAATCCTTGTGTAGCTCGCAAAGCTCGATGCCCTTGCAGAGTGCGGCGCGGACTTTGTTTTCCAGTCGCAAGTCGGCAGCGAGCATGTCCGGCACAGTGGTGCCGACATCCAGATCGTCCGGACGCATGCGCGGGGTGCCTTCGAGCATCAGAATTCGGCGCATCAGGGCGTCAGCGTGCTGCGCCTCTTCTTCCATTTCGTGATTGATGCGTTCGTAGAGCTCGGTGAAACCCCAGTCCTCGTACATCCGCGAATGGATGAAATATTGATCACGCGCCGCCAGCTCGCCGGTCAGCAACGTGTTGAGGTAATCGATTACGTCTGGGTGGCCTTGCATCGCCCTACATCTCCCTGCTTGAAAGTCTGCAGTTTGAACCAAGCCGACTCTTTGGTCACTCCGCTTGCGCCATAAAAGCGAAGATATTCCGAGAAAAGTGGCTTAAATACAGCAAAAACCGCCCACATGAGGGCGGTTCTGCTTCTCGTTTAGACTTCGTTAAGCTGTACGCCCAACGCCGTTGCGATTGCTTCTCCATACGCCGGATCGGCTTTGAAAAAGTGTTGCAGTTGACGGTCAATCACATCACCGGAAACCCCCGCCATCGAGCCCGCGATGTTGTTGACCAGCAGGGCTTTCTGCTCATCATTCATCAGTCGGAACAGCGCACCGGCATGGCTGTAGTAGTCGGTATCTTCGCGGTGATCGTAACGATCAGCCGCACCACTCAATGCCAGAGCCGGCTCGGCGTAATGAGGTGCTTGTTTTGGCGACTCGACGTAGCTGTTCGGTTCGTAGTTCGGTGCTGCACCGCCATTACTGCCGAACGCCATGGAGCCATCGCGCTGGTAGCTATTGACCGGGCTTCGAGGCGCATTCACCGGCAGCTGCTGGTGGTTGGTGCCAATGCGGTAGCGGTGCGCATCGGCGTATGCGAACACGCGACCTTGCAGCATGCGGTCTGGCGACAGACCAACGCCCGGCACCATGTTGCTCGGGCCAAATGCTGCCTGCTCGACTTCGGCGAAATAGTTCTGCGGATTGCGGTTGAGCTCCAGTTCGCCTACTTCGATTAACGGAAACTCTTTCTGTGACCAGGTCTTGGTCACGTCAAACGGGTTCTCGTAGTGCGCGGCCGCTTGCGCTTCAGTCATGATCTGAATGCACACGCGCCATTTCGGGAAATCTCCACGTTCGATCGCCGTGAACAGGTCTCGTTGAGCGTAATCCGGGTCAGAACCCGCCAGGCGCGCAGCCTCTGCCGGCGCCAGGTTCTTGATTCCCTGCTGGGTCTTGTAGTGCCACTTCACCCAGTGACGCTGGCCACCGGCGCTGATAAGGCTGTAAGTGTGACTGCCGAAACCGTGCATGTGACGGTAGCCGTCAGGAATACCACGATCGGAAAACAGAATGGTGACCTGGTGGAGCGCTTCAGGCGAGTGCGACCAGAAGTCCCACATCATCTGTGCGCTTTTCAGATTGCTTCGCGGCAAGCGCTTTTGGGTGTGGATAAAGTCCGGAAACTTGAGCGGGTCTCGGATAAAGAAGACCGGTGTGTTGTTTCCGACGATGTCCCAATTACCTTCCTCGGTATAGAACTTCAGGGCAAAACCGCGTGGATCGCGCTCGGTGTCGGCCGAACCTCGCTCACCGCCCACGGTGGAAAACCGCAGGAAGGTTGGGGTTTGCTTGCCGACAAATTCAAACAGTTTGGCGCTGGTGTACTCGGTGATATCACGAGTGACGGTGAACGTGCCGTAAGCACCCGATCCTTTGGCGTGCACCCGGCGCTCAGGGATGTTTTCACGGTTGAAGTGGGCAAGCTTCTCGATCAGGTGGAAGTCGTCGAGAAGCAGCGGCCCACGAGGGCCGGCTGAGCGGGAATTCTGGTTGTCGGCGACAGGAGCGCCACTGGCGGTGGTCAGCGTTTTGCTCTGGCTCATGCGTTCTCTTCCTTTGTCAGTCTTTAGCTGCCGGCTAATCGGCTGAGAGGAAGTATTGACCACGAACGTGACGCCTACAAATTCATTAACCTTTACGAACCGATAGAAAAATACTAACGCCAATACACTTTTCGAGCGCCCACAAAAAACCGGGCACCAGGCCCGGTTTTTTGTTTCAGACTGACGTCTTACTCAGCGGATACAGCTTCACCACCGGCAGGACGATCAACCAACTCGACGTACGCCATAGGCGCGTTGTCGCCAGTGCGGAAACCGCACTTGAGGATGCGCAGGTAGCCACCCTCACGGGTAGCGTAACGCTTGCCCAGGTCGTTGAAGAGCTTACCAACGATAGCCTTCGAACGAGTACGGTCGAAAGCCAGACGGCGGTTAGCCAGGCTGTCTGTCTTGGCCAAAGTGATCAGCGGCTCAGCAACGCGACGCAGTTCTTTGGCTTTTGGCAGTGTAGTTTTGATCAGCTCGTGCTCGAACAGCGACACCGCCATGTTTTGAAACATGGCCTTGCGGTGCGAGCTGGTGCGGCTCAGGTGACGACCACTTTTACGATGACGCATGGTTCATTCCTTACCAAACACAACGTTCGGTGATTACGACGATCAGGCAGTCGCCTTGTCGTCCTTCTTAAGACTTGCAGGCGGCCAGTTGTCGAGGCGCATGCCGAGGGACAGACCGCGGGAGGCCAGAACGTCCTTGATTTCAGTCAAGGATTTCTTGCCAAGGTTCGGAGTCTTCAACAGCTCTACTTCGGTACGCTGAATCAGGTCACCGATGTAGTAGATGTTTTCCGCCTTAAGGCAGTTAGCCGAACGTACAGTCAGTTCCAGATCGTCAACCGGGCGAAGCAGGATCGGATCGATCTCGTCTTCCTGCTCGACAACCACTGGCTCACTGTCACCTTTGAGGTCGACGAACGCAGCCAACTGCTGTTGCAGAATGGTTGCAGCGCGGCGGATAGCCTCTTCAGGATCCAGGGTACCGTTGGTTTCCAGATCAATAACCAGCTTGTCCAGGTTAGTACGCTGCTCGACACGGGCGTTTTCCACCACGTATGCGATACGGCGAACCGGGCTGAACGAAGAGTCAAGCTGCAAGCGACCGATGCTGCGGCTTTCGTCTTCATCGCTCTGACGCGAGTCTGCCGGTTCATAACCACGACCACGAGCTACGGTGAGCTTCATGTTCAGGGCGCCGTTAGACGCCAGGTTAGCGATTACGTGATCGGGGTTAACGATCTCGACATCATGATCCAGCTGAATATCGGCAGCGGTAACCACCCCCGAACCCTTCTTCGACAAGGTCAGCGTAACTTCGTCACGACCGTGCAGCTTGATAGCCAGACCTTTAAGGTTCAACAGGATTTCAATTACGTCTTCCTGTACGCCTTCGATTGCGCTGTACTCATGGAGTACACCATCAATCTCGGCCTCGACTACTGCACAGCCGGGCATTGAGGACAACAGGATGCGGCGCAGCGCGTTGCCCAGGGTGTGGCCGAAACCACGCTCGAGAGGCTCGAGAGTGATCTTGGCGCGGGTTGGACTGACAACCTGCACATCAATATGGCGGGGTGTCAGGAACTCATTTACCGAAATCTGCATGGATGCACCTATTTTCTAGCCCTTACTTGGAGTAGAGCTCGACAATCAGGCTTTCGTTGATGTCGGCGGACAGATCACTGCGAGCTGGAACGTTCTTGAAAACGCCCGACTTCTTCTCAGTGTCTACTTCTACCCATTCTACGCGGCCACGTTGGGCACACAGATCGAGAGCTTGGACAATGCGAAGTTGGTTCTTTGCTTTCTCGCGAATCGCGACCACGTCACCAGCACGAACCTGGTACGACGGCACGTTTACGGTCTGACCGTTAACGCTGACGGATTTGTGCGATACCAGCTGACGGGATTCGGCACGAGTAGAGCCAAAACCCATACGGTATACAACGTTGTCCAGACGGCATTCGAGCAGTTGCAGCAGGTTTTCACCGGTTGCACCTTTCTTGCCAGCTGCTTCTTTGTAGTAGCCGCTGAATTGACGCTCGAGAACGCCGTAGATACGACGGACCTTCTGCTTTTCACGCAGTTGGGTGCCGTAATCGGACTGGCGACCGCGGCGTTGGCCGTGGATACCAGGTGCTGCTTCGATGTTGCACTTCGATTCGATCGCGCGCACGCCGCTCTTCAGAAAGAGATCGGTGCCTTCGCGACGAGCGAGTTTGCATTTTGGACCAATGTAACGAGCCATTCTTTACAATCTCCTGGATTACACGCGGCGCTTCTTCGGCGGACGGCACCCGTTATGCGGGATTGGCGTCACGTCGGTGATGCTGGCGATCTTGTAGCCACAGCCGTTCAAAGCGCGGACTGCAGATTCACGACCTGGGCCTGGACCTTTGACGTTAACGTCGAGGTTTTTCAGACCGTATTCCAGCGCAGCTTGCCCAGCACGTTCAGCAGCTACTTGAGCAGCAAACGGAGTGGACTTGCGGGAACCGCGGAAACCCGAACCACCGGAGGTAGCCCAGGAAAGAGCGTTGCCTTGACGGTCGGTGATGGTCACGATTGTGTTGTTAAAAGACGCGTGGATGTGGGCGATGCCATCAACCACTGTCTTTTTGACTTTTTTACGAGGACGAGCAGCAGGTTTAGCCATGATTAATTTCCTGTCGATTCGCTGGGGCGATTACTTGCGGATCGGCTTACGCGGACCTTTACGGGTACGCGCGTTAGTCTTGGTACGCTGACCGCGCACTGGAAGACCACGACGATGACGCAGACCGCGATAGCAACCGAGGTCCATCAAACGCTTGATTTTCATGTTGATTTCGCGACGCAGGTCACCTTCAGTGGTGAACTTCGCCACTTCGCCACGCAGCTGTTCAATCTGCTCGTCGCTCAGATCTTTGATCTTTGCGGCTGGGTTTACCCCAGTCACTGCACAGATCTTCTGTGCAGTAGTGCGACCAACACCATAGATGTAGGTCAGCGAGATAACAGTATGCTTGTTATCTGGAATGTTAACGCCTGCAATACGGGCCATTCAGTGGGACTCCAATTGACAGCTACCTACGCCCCGGAAGCCAAGAAATAGGGCGCGAGATAATATCGCTGTAATAACAAATAATCAACCCGGCAGCGCACTAGCTACCGGGCTTGAAGCACAATCACACTCAGCCTTGGCGCTGTTTGTGACGCGGTTCCGCGCTGCAAATTACTCGAACAACACCTTCGCGGCGAATAATCTTGCAGTTACGGCACAGCTTTTTCACCGATGCACGAACTTTCATCACCAACTCCTCGAACCTTATGGGTACTCAGCGCAACATGCCGCTGCCGTAACCCTTCAGGTTGGCTTTCTTCATCAGGGATTCGTACTGGTGCGAAACGAGGTGCGATTGTACTTGGGACATGAAGTCCATCACAACCACGACGACGATCAGCAACGAGGTCCCGCCAAGGTAGAACGGTACGTTTGCTGCAACCACCAGGAACTGGGGAAGCAAGCACACGGCCGTCATGTATAGAGCACCGAACATGGTCAAGCGGGTCAGAACGCCATCAATGTAGCGCGCGGACTGCTCACCTGGACGGATACCCGGAATAAAGGCACCGGACTTCTTCAGGTTTTCCGCTACGTCTTTCGGATTGAACATCAACGCCGTATAGAAGAAGCAGAAGAAAATAATCCCTGCACTAAACAGCAGAATATTCAACGGCTGACCAGGAGCGATCGACTGCGAGATGTCCTGCAACCAGCCCATACCTTCAGACTGGCCGAACCAGGCACCCAACGAAGCCGGGAACAGCAAAATGCTGCTCGCGAAAATGGCCGGAATAACACCGGCCATGTTCACCTTCAGCGGCAAGTGGCTAGTCTGCGCAGCGAAGACCTTGCGGCCCTGCTGACGCTTGGCGTAATGAACAGCAATACGACGCTGACCACGCTCAATGAACACCACGAAACCGATAATCGCTACTGCCAGCAAACCGATGGCAACCAGGGCGAAGATATTGATATCACCCTGACGCGCAGACTCGAAAGACTGCCCGATCGCTCTCGGAAGACCGGCGACGATACCCGAAAAAATCAACATCGAGATACCGTTGCCAACACCACGCTCAGTAATCTGCTCACCCAGCCACATCATGAACATCGCACCAGCCACAAAAGTGGATACCGCAACGAAATGGAAGCCAAAGTCACCAGTGAACGCAACGCCCTGCCCCGCCAGACCAATGGACATGCCAATGGCCTGAACGAGAGCAAGGACGACAGTGCCGTAGCGGGTGTACTGGCTGATCTTGCGACGGCCAGCTTCACCTTCCTTCTTCAACTGCTCCAGCTGCGGGCTGACGGCGCTCATCAGTTGCATGATGATCGATGCCGAAATGTACGGCATGATCCCCAGTGCAAAGATGCTCATCCGCTCCAGCGCGCCGCCAGAAAACATGTTGAACAAGCTAAGAATGGTCCCCTCATTCTGTCGAAACAGGTCCGCGAGTCGGTCCGGGTTGATACCTGGAACCGGGATGTGTGCGCCTATTCGGTAGACGATAATCGCCAGGAACAGAAAACGCAGACGAGCCCAGAGTTCAGACATACCGCCTTTGCCGAGCGCAGAGAGAGCACCTTGCTTAGCCATTTATTCCTCGAACTTGCCGCCAGCTGCTTCGATAGCCGCACGCGCACCTTTGGTGGCGCCGATTCCCTTTCCGATGGTGACAGCGCGAGTAACTTCGCCGGACAGCATGATTTTCACACGCTGTACGTTGACGTTGATCACGTTGGCATCTTTCAAGGACTGCACGGTGACGATGTCGCCTTCCACTTTAGCCAGCTCGGACAAACGCACTTCTGCGCGATCCATGGCCTTCAGGGAAACGAAACCGAACTTCGGCAGGCGACGATGCAGCGGCTGTTGACCGCCTTCAAAGCCTGGAGCAATGGTGCCACCGGAGCGGGAGGACTGACCTTTGTGGCCGCGGCCACCGGTCTTGCCCAAACCACTACCGATACCACGGCCCGGACGATGCTTTTCGCGACGGGAACCCGGCGCTGGACTCAGATCATTGAGTTTCATCGATTAACCCTCGACACGCAGCATGTAGTAAGCCTTGTTGATCATCCCGCGATTCTCGGGAGTATCAAGTACTTCTACAGTGTGACCGATGCGACGCAGACCCAGACCCTTAACGCACAGTTTGTGGTTAGGGATGCGGCCGGTCATGCTTTTGATCAGCGTAACTTTAACGGTAGCCATGATCAGAAGATCTCCTTGACGCTTTTACCACGCTTGGCGGCAATGGATTCAGGAGACTGCATAGCTTTCAAACCTTTGAAAGTGGCGTGAACCACGTTTACCGGGTTAGTCGAGCCGTAGCACTTGGCCAGAACGTTCTGAACGCCAGCAACTTCGAGGACTGCACGCATAGCGCCGCCAGCGATGATACCGGTACCTTCAGAAGCAGGCTGCATGTACACCTTCGAAGCGCCGTGACCGGACTTCATTGCGTACTGCAGAGTGGTGCCGTTCAGATCAACTTGGATCATGTTGCGACGAGCAGCTTCCATTGCCTTCTGGATCGCAGCAGGCACTTCACGTGACTTGCCACGGCCGAAGCCAACACGCCCTTTACCATCACCAACCACGGTCAACGCGGTGAAAGTGAAGATACGGCCGCCTTTTACGGTTTTGGCTACGCGGTTAACTTGAACCAGCTTCTCAATGTAGCCTTCGTCGCGCTTTTGGTCGTTATTTGACATAACTTAGAACTCCAGCCCAGCTTCACGAGCAGCATCAGCCAGCGCCTTGACGCGGCCGTGGTACTTGAAGCCAGAGCGGTCGAAAGCCACCTGCGAGACGCCAGCGGCTTTAGCACGCGTAGCGACCAGCTGGCCAACCTTAGTGGCCGCGTCGATGTTGCCAGTGGCGCCATCACGCAGTTCTTTATCCAAAGTCGAGGCAGATGCCAGGACTTTGTTGCCGTCGGCCGAAATGACCTGGGCGTAGATGTGCTGCGACGAGCGGAACACGCAGAGACGCACGACTTCGAGTTCGTGCATTTTCAGGCGTGCTTTGCGAGCGCGACGCAGTCGAGTAACTTTTTTGTCGGTCATTTGCTATGCCCTACTTCTTCTTGGCTTCTTTACGACGGACGACTTCGTCCGCGTAGCGCACACCTTTGCCTTTGTAAGGCTCTGGTGGACGGAAGTCGCGGATCTCGGCGGCCACTTGACCTACCAGCTGCTTATCGATACCCCGAATCAGGATGTCGGTTTGGCTAGGAGTCTCAGCGGTGATGCCTTCCGGCAGTTCATAATCCACTGGGTGCGAGAAGCCAAGAGCCAGGTTCAGCACTGTGCCTTTTGCTTGCGCTTTGTAACCAACACCGACCAGCTGGAGCTTACGCTCGAAGCCTTGGCTTACGCCTTGGACCATGTTGTTTACCAACGCACGAGTGGTACCAGCCATTGCGCGAGTTTGTTGATCGCCATTGCGAGCAGCGAAACGCAGCTCACCAGCTTCTTCAACGATCTCAACGGACGAATGGATGTTCAGTTCGAGAGTGCCCTTGGCACCCTTCACCGAAAGCTGTTGGCCTGCGAATTTTACTTCGACGCCGGCTGGCAGCTTAACGGGGTTCTTAGCGACGCGTGACATGCTTATCCCCCCTTAGAACACAGTGCAAAGAACTTCGCCGCCGACACCGGCAGCGCGCGCAGCACGATCCGTCATCACACCTTTGTTGGTGGAGACGATAGACACACCGAGACCGCCACGAACTTTTGGCAGATCATCGACGGACTTGTACTGACGCAGGCCTGGACGGCTAACGCGCTTCACTTCTTCGATAACCGGACGGCCTTCGAAGTACTTCAGCTCGATGGACAGCAGAGGTTTGATTTCGCTGCTGATCTGATAACCCGCAATGTAACCTTCGTCCTTCAGGACTTTGGCAACAGCTACCTTCAAAGTAGAAGATGGCATGCTTACGACGGACTTTTCAGCCATCTGGGCATTACGGATTCGAGTTAGCATGTCCGCTAACGGGTCCTGCATACTCATGGGCTAGACGCTCCTAATACAAAAAAATTAGCCTTGCGGCTACTACGTGTCGCCGAGCTCATCCATGCAGAAAAAGCACGGGCTCAGGCGAGCCGGGTATTCTAGACACACCCCACAAATGAATCAAGCCCCAAAAGGGGCTTGATTCAAGTTCAAGGTCACCGGTGGTCAGGATCTTGCGATCCCGGACACCCTGACTTTGATAGTGCTTACCAGCTGGCTTTAACCAGACCAGGTACGTCACCACGCATTGCCGCTTCACGCAGTTTGTTACGGCCAAGGCCGAACTTGCGGTAAACGCCGTGTGGACGACCGGTCAGGCGGCAGCGGTTACGCATGCGCGAAGCGCTTGCGTCACGTGGCTGCTTCTGCAGAGCTACTGTAGCTTCCCAACGTGCTTCTGGACTTGCGTTCAGATCAACGATGATAGCTTTCAGTGCTGCACGCTTTTTGGCGTACTTGGCAACCGTGAGCTGACGCTTCAGCTCGCGGTTTTTCATGCTCATCTTGGCCATTTTCCTACTCCAATCAGTTGCGGAACGGGAATTTGAAAGCACGCAACAGGGCGCGACCTTCATCATCGTTCTTGGCAGTGGTGGTCAGGGTAATGTCCAGACCGCGGAGAGCATCGATCTTGTCGTAGTCGATTTCCGGGAAGATGATCTGCTCTTTAACGCCCATGCTGTAGTTACCACGACCATCGAAGGACTTGGCATTCAGGCCGCGGAAGTCGCGAACCCGAGGCAGGGAGATCGACAGCAGACGATCCAGGAACTCGTACATACGCTCACGGCGCAGGGTCACTTTGACGCCGATCGGCCAACCTTCACGGACTTTAAAGCCAGCGATGGATTTCCGAGCGTAAGTCACAACGACTTTCTGGCCGGTGATCTTTTCCAGGTCGGCAACAGCGTGCTCGATGACTTTTTTGTCACCGACCGCTTCGCCCAGACCCATGTTCAGGGTGATTTTGGTAACGCGTGGAACTTCCATCACGTTCGAAAGCTTAAGTTCTTCCTTAAGTTTCGGTGCGATTTCCTTCCAGTAAATCTCTTTTAGTCGTGCCATGGTCTTCTACCTAGCAGTGTTCAAGCATCAACCGCTTTTTGGGTCGACTTGAAGACACGAATTTTCTTGCCGTCTTCTACTTTGAAACCAACGCGGTCAGCCTTGTTGGTTTCGCCGTTGAAAATGGCGACGTTAGAAGCGTCCAGTGGAGCTTCTTTTTCGACGATACCGCCTTGTACGCCCGACATCGGGTTAGGCTTGGTATGACGCTTAACCAGGTTCAGACCACCAATAACCAGACGGTTATTAGCGAGAACCTTAAGCACCTTACCGCGCTTACCTTTGTCTTTGCCGGCGATCACGATGATCTCGTCGTCACGACGAATCTTTTGCATGTCGGATCTCCTTACAGCACTTCTGGGGCGAGCGAGACGATCTTCATGAACTTCTCAGTACGAAGTTCACGGGTCACTGGCCCAAAGATACGGGTGCCGATCGGCTCTTGCTTGTTGTTCAGAAGAACAGCAGCGTTGCCATCAAAGCGGATAATGGAGCCATCAGCACGACGTACGCCGTGACGAGTGCGGACTACAACAGCAGTCATCACTTGGCCTTTTTTCACTTTACCGCGAGGAATTGCTTCCTTCACGGTAACTTTGATGATGTCACCGATACCAGCGTAACGACGATGGGAGCCACCCAGCACCTTGATGCACATAACGCGGCGTGCGCCGCTGTTATCGGCCACATCGAGCATGGATTGAGTCTGAATCATATAATTTCTCCGACCCCTAGTCCTTAGACTTCCACAGCGCGTTCGAGAACATCAACCAATGCCCAAGACTTGGTCTTGGCCAGCGGACGAGTTTCACGAATAGTGACTTTGTCGCCGATGTGGCACTGATTGGTTTCGTCGTGCGCGTGCAGCTTAGTCGAACGCTTAACGTATTTACCGTAGATCGGGTGCTTAACGCGACGCTCGATCAGAACGGTGATGGTCTTGTCCATTTTGTCGCTGACAACACGGCCAGTCAGCGTACGGACGGTTTTTTCGGCTTCAGCCATGATTACTTACCTGCCTGCTGTTTGAGCACAGTCTTCACGCGAGCGATGTCACGCTTAACTTGCCGGAGCAGGTGAGACTGCCCCAACTGGCCAGTTGCTTTCTGCATGCGCAGATTGAACTGGTCGCGCAGCAGGCCGAGCAGTTGCTCGTTAAGCTGCGGCGCGTCTTTTTCACGAAGTTCGTTCGCTTTCATCACATCACCGTCCGTTTAACAAAGGCGGTGGCGAGCGGCAGCTTTGCAGCAGCCAGGGCAAAAGCCTCACGCGCCAGCTCTTCAGTTACACCCTCGATTTCATACAGGACTTTGCCTGGCTGAATCTGGGCAACCCAGTACTCCACACTACCCTTACCTTTACCCATCCGAACTTCGAGTGGCTTTTTGGAAATAGGCTTGTCCGGGAATACACGGATCCAGATCTTGCCGCCACGTTTAACGTGACGGGTCAGAGCACGACGCGCTGACTCGATCTGACGAGCGGTGAGACGACCACGAGCTACAGACTTCAGCGCGAACTCGCCGAAGCTGACTTTGCTACCGCGCTGAGCCAGACCACGGTTGTGGCCTGTCATCTGCTTGCGGAACTTCGTACGCTTTGGTTGCAACATTTGGCGTACCCCTTACTTAGCAGCTTTTTTACGAGGCGCTGGTGCTTGTGGTTTCAGTTCTTCTTGGCGACCACCAATTACTTCGCCTTTGAAGATCCAAACCTTTACACCGATCACACCGTAAGTGGTGTGAGCTTCGTAGTTGGCATAGTCGATGTCGGCACGCAGGGTGTGCAGTGGCACACGACCTTCGCGATACCATTCAGTACGTGCGATTTCAGCACCGCCGAGACGACCGCTCACTTGGATTTTGATGCCTTTGGCACCAATGCGCATGGCGTTCTGTACAGCGCGCTTCATAGCGCGACGGAACATTACGCGACGCTCCAGCTGCTGAGCTACGCTCTGCGCAACCAACATACCGTCGAGTTCCGGCTTGCGGATTTCTTCGATATTGATGTGCACAGGCACACCCATTTGTTTGGTCAGGTCCTGACGCAGTTTCTCAACATCTTCACCCTTCTTCCCGATAACGATACCTGGACGAGCGGTGTGGATGGTGATACGTGCAGTTTGAGCCGGACGATGGATATCGATACGGCTTACGGACGCGCTTTTTAGTTTGTCTTGGAGATACTCACGCACCTTCAGATCAGCGAACAAATAGTCCGCATAAGTCCGACCGTCTGCGTACCAGACGGAGGTGTGCTCCTTGACGATTCCCAGGCGAATGCCAATGGGATGTACTTTCTGACCCATCTCTTCGACTCCGTTACTTGTCAGCAACCTTGACAGTGATATGGCAAGACCGCTTGACGATGCGATCAGCACGGCCTTTGGCACGTGGCATGATGCGCTTCAGCGAACGCCCTTCGTTGACGAAAACGGTGCTGACTTTAAGGTCATCAACGTCTGCGCCTTCGTTATGCTCGGCGTTGGCTACGGCCGACTCCAGCACTTTCTTCATGATCTCGGCGGCTTTCTTACTGCTGAAAGCCAACAAGTTGAGCGCTTCGCCCACCTTCTTCCCGCGGATCTGGTCGGCGACCAAGCGGGCTTTCTGGGCGGAGATTCGAGCGCCCGACAACTTAGCGGCTACTTCCATTTCCTAACCCCTTAACGCTTGGCTTTCTTGTCTGCCACGTGCCCACGATAAGTGCGGGTACCGGCGAACTCGCCCAGTTTGTGGCCGACCATGTCTTCGTTAACGAGAACTGGGACGTGTTGACGACCGTTGTGTACTGCGATGGTCAAACCGACCATTTGTGGCAGGATCATCGAACGACGCGACCAGGTTTTCACCGGTTTGCGATCATTCTTTTCCGCCGCCACTTCGATCTTCTTCAGTAGGTGAAGATCGATAAAAGGACCTTTTTTCAGAGAACGTGGCACTGTCGTATCCCTCTATTTACTTGCGACGACGGACGATCATTTTGTCGGTACGCTTATTACCACGAGTCTTCGCGCCCTTAGTCGGGAAGCCCCATGGCGATACCGGATGACGACCACCAGAGGTACGACCTTCACCACCACCATGTGGGTGGTCAACCGGGTTCATGGCAACACCACGAACGGTTGGGCGAACGCCACGCCAGCGTTTGGCACCAGCTTTACCCAGCGAACGCAGGCTGTGCTCGGAGTTCGAGACTTCACCCAGGGTCGCGCGGCATTCAGCCAGCACTTTACGCATCTCACCAGAACGCAGACGCAGGGTCACGTAGACACCTTCACGAGCGATCAGCTGAGCCGAAGCACCAGCGGAACGAGCGATTTGCGCGCCTTTACCTGGCTTCAATTCGATGCCGTGTACGGTGCTACCAACTGGAATGTTACGCAGTTGCAGAGCGTTGCCCGGCTTGATCGGTGCCAGAGCACCTGCGATCAGCTGGTCGCCAGCACTCACGCCTTTAGGGGCAATGATGTAGCGACGCTCGCCATCTGCGTACAGCAGCAGAGCGATGTGAGCAGTACGGTTTGGATCGTATTCAATACGCTCGACAGTGGCAGAGATGCCATCTTTGTCGTTGCGACGGAAATCGACCAGACGATAATGCTGCTTATGGCCACCACCGATGTGACGAGTGGTAATGCGACCATTGTTGTTACGACCACCAGTCTTCGATTTTTTCTCGAGCAGCGGTGCGTGAGGAGCGCCTTTATGCAGCTCCTGGTTGACCACCTTGACCACAAAACGGCGGCCAGGGGAAGTCGGTTTGCATTTAACGATTGCCATGATGCACCCCTTCCTTACTCAGCACTGCTGCTGAAATCGAGATCTTGGCCTGGCTGAAGGGAGATAACTGCCTTCTTCCAGTCATTACGCTTGCCCAGACCGCGAGCAGTGCGCTTGCTCTTACCCAGAACATTCAGGGTAGTAACACGCTCTACTTTCACGCTGAACAGGCTTTCGACGGCCTTCTTGATTTCCAGCTTGGTTGCGTCAGTTGCAACCTTGAAAACGAACTGGCCTTTTTTGTCAGCCAGAACCGTAGCCTTCTCGGAAACGTGCGGGCCAAGCAGAACTTTAAATACGCGTTCCTGGTTCATCCCAGCAGCTCCTCGAATTTCTTCACGGCCGACACGGTGATCAACACCTTGTCGTATGCGATCAGACTAACTGGATCGGAACCTTGCACGTCACGTACATCAACGTGTGGCAGGTTACGAGCAGCCAGGTACAGGTTCTGATCAACCACTTCAGACACGATCAAGACGTCAGTCAGGCCCATGCCGGTCAGCTTGTTCAGCAGATCTTTGGTCTTCGGTGCATCAACAGCGAAGTCCTGAACCACAACCAGACGATCAGTACGCACCAGCTCAGCAAGGATGGAACGCATTGCTGCGCGATACATCTTCTTGTTCAGCTTCTGGGTGTGATCCTGAGGACGAGCTGCGAAAGTGGTACCGCCGCCGCGCCAGATTGGGCTACGGATAGTACCGGCACGAGCACGGCCAGTACCTTTCTGACGCCATGGGCGCTTACCGCCACCACGAACGTCGGAACGGGTCTTTTGCTGCTTGCTACCTTGACGGCCGCCGGCCATGTAGGCCACGACTGCTTGGTGAACCAGCGTCTCGTTGAATTCGCCGCCAAATGTCAGTTCGGAAACTTCGATCGCTTGAGCGTCATTTACATTTAATTGCATGTCAGCTTCCCCTTAACCGCGAGCCTTGGCTGCTGGACGTACAACCAAGTTGCCGCCAGTAGCGCCAGGAACAGCGCCCTTGACCAACAACAGATTGCGTTCAGCGTCCACGCGCACTACTTCGAGGGACTGCACGGTCACGCGCTCAGCGCCCATATGACCGGACATTTTTTTGCCCTTGAATACACGACCAGGAGTCTGGCACTGGCCGATAGAGCCTGGAACGCGGTGGGACACGGAGTTACCGTGGGTATTATCTTGCCCGCGGAAGTTCCAACGCTTGATCGTACCCTGGAAGCCTTTACCCTTGGACTGACCGGTTACATCAACCAGTTGACCAGCGGCGAAAATTTCAGCGTTGATCAGATCGCCGGCCTGGTACTCGCCTTCTTCAAGGCGGAATTCCATTACGGTACGACCAGCGGCAACGTTCGCCTTAGCGAAGTGGCCAGCCTGAGCAGCTGTAACACGCGAAGCACGACGCTCGCCTACAGTGACTTGCACTGCACGATAGCCATCGGTCTCTTCAGTTTTGAACTGGGTGACGCGATTCGGCTCGATCTCAATGACCGTGACCGGAATGGAGACACCTTCTTCGGTGAAAATACGGGTCATACCGCATTTACGACCGACTACACCAATAGTCATGTTGTAAACCTCATGAGTGTACGGGGCTTTCACCCGCTATGGCCGCCCATTTCAGAGCGTTACACGACTAAGACCGAGTCTTAGCCGAGGCTGATCTGCACTTCCACACCGGCCGCAAGATCAAGCTTCATAAGAGCATCAACGGTTTTATCCGTTGGCTGGACGATGTCCAGAACGCGCTTATGAGTACGGATCTCGTACTGGTCACGCGCGTCTTTGTTGACGTGCGGGGAGACCAGAACGGTGAACCGCTCTTTACGGGTAGGCAGTGGAATTGGACCACGCACTTGAGCACCAGTACGTTTCGCGGTTTCCACGATTTCCTGGGTGGATTGGTCGATCAGGCGATGGTCAAAAGCCTTCAACCTGATACGGATTTGCTGATTTTGCATTGGATTTCAGACTCCGGCTGCTATTCCCACCGAGCGCAATACGCCCGTTAAAAGGAGGCGCAATTCTATAGACGCCCCAGATAGGTGTCAACCCAATAAAAAAGCCCCCGCTAAGCGGGGGCTTTTTCAACTCATCGAAGCTTACTCAAAAAGAGCTTACTCGATGATTTTGGCTACGACGCCAGCGCCGACGGTACGACCGCCTTCACGGATAGCGAAACGCAGACCGTCTTCCATTGCGATGGTCTTGATCAGGGTGACAACCATTTTGATGTTGTCGCCCGGCATTACCATTTCAACGCCTTCTGGCAGCTCGCAGTTACCAGTCACGTCAGTAGTACGGAAGTAGAACTGTGGACGGTAGCCTTTGAAGAACGGAGTGTGACGACCGCCTTCTTCTTTGCTCAGAACGTAGACTTCAGCTTCGAACTTGGTGTGCGGCTTAACCGAACCTGGCTTAACCAGAACCTGGCCACGCTCAACGTCGTCACGCTTGGTACCACGCAGCAGAACGCCGCAGTTCTCGCCTGCACGACCTTCGTCGAGCAGCTTACGGAACATTTCAACACCGGTGCAGGTGGTGACGGTAGTGTCACGCAGACCAACGATTTCCAGTGGATCCTGAACCTTGACGATACCGCGCTCGATACGGCCAGTTACAACAGTACCGCGACCGGAGATCGAGAATACGTCTTCGATTGGCATCAGGAACGGCTTGTCGATAACACGAACTGGATCTGGGATGTAGCTGTCCAGAGTCTCAACCAGTTTACGAACGGCAGTGGTGCCCATTTCGTTGTCGTCTTGGCCGTTCAGAGCCATCAGAGCCGAACCGATGATGATCGGAGTGTCGTCACCTGGGAAGTCGTAAGTGCTCAGCAGATCGCGCACTTCCATCTCAACCAGTTCCAGCAGCTCAGCGTCGTCAACCATGTCAGCCTTGTTCAGGAAGACAACGATGTACGGAACGCCAACCTGACGGGACAACAGGATGTGCTCACGGGTTTGTGGCATCGGACCATCAGCGGCCGAGCAAACCAGGATAGCGCCGTCCATCTGAGCAGCACCGGTGATCATGTTCTTCACATAGTCAGCGTGACCTGGGCAGTCAACGTGAGCGTAGTGACGGATCAGCGAGTTGTATTCAACGTGCGCGGTGTTGATGGTGATACCACGAGCCTTTTCTTCTGGAGCGCTGTCGATTTTATCGAAAGCAACAACAGCCGAACCGAAAACTTCGGAGCAGACGCGAGTCAGAGCAGCGGTCAGCGTGGTTTTACCGTGGTCGACGTGACCGATGGTGCCAACGTTGACGTGCGGAAGGGTACGGTCAAATTTTTCTTTAGCCACGACAATTAACTCCTAGCCTAAAGGGGGCTGAATCAGCCTTGTTTTTTGGTAACAGTTTCGACGATGTGCGACGGAGCTGTATTGTATTTTTTGAATTCCATAGAGTAGCTTGCGCGACCTTGGGACATGGAACGAACGTCGGTTGCGTAACCGAACATTTCACCCAACGGAACCTCGGCGCGAATCACTTTGCCGGAAACCGTATCTTCCATACCCAGGATCATGCCGCGACGACGATTAAGGTCGCCCATCACGTCACCCATATAGTCTTCAGGTGTAACAACCTCTACCGCCATGATCGGCTCAAGCAACTCACCACCGCCCTTCTGGGCCAGTTGCTTGGTTGCCATGGAAGCAGCCACCTTAAACGCCATCTCGTTGGAGTCGACGTCGTGGTAGGAACCATCAAACACGGTAGCCTTCAGGCCGATCAGCGGATAGCCGGCCACAACGCCGTTCTTCATCTGCTCTTCGATACCCTTCTGGATAGCCGGGATGTATTCCTTAGGAACCACACCACCCACTACTTCGTTCAGGAATTGCAGACCTTCCTGACCTTCGTCAGCAGGAGCAAAACGAATCCAGCAATGACCGAACTGGCCACGACCGCCGGACTGACGAACGAACTTGCCTTCGATTTCGCAGCTCTTCGTGATGCGCTCACGGTACGAAACTTGAGGCTTACCGATGTTGGCTTCGACGTTGAACTCACGGCGCATCCGGTCAACCAGGATGTCCAGGTGCAACTCGCCCATGCCGGAGATGATCGTTTGACCAGTCTCTTCATCAGTCTTGACGCGGAAAGACGGGTCTTCCTGAGCAAGCTTGCCCAGAGCGATACCCATTTTTTCCTGGTCGTCCTTGGTCTTAGGCTCTACGGCAACCGAAATAACCGGCTCCGGGAAATCCATGCGAACCAGGATGATTGGCTTGTCAGCGTTGCACAAAGTTTCACCAGTGGTGACGTCCTTCATGCCGATCAAGGCCGCGATGTCGCCAGCGCGCACTTCCTTGATTTCTTCACGGGCGTTTGCGTGCATTTGCACCATACGACCCACGCGCTCTTTCTTGCCTTTAACCGAGTTGATCACGCCGTCGCCGGAGGCCAACACGCCCGAGTAAACTCGAACGAAGGTCAAGGTACCCACGAATGGGTCGGTAGCGATCTTGAACGCCAGAGCCGAGAACGGCTCGCTGTCGTCTGCGTGACGCTCCATTTCCTTGGTCTCGTCATCCGGGTCAGTACCCTTGATGGCAGGAATGTCGGTAGGAGCCGGCAGGTAGTCGATAACGGCGTCGAGAACCAGGGGAACACCCTTGTTCTTGAAGGAAGAACCGCAAACAGCCAGAACGATCTCACCAGCGATAGTACGCTGACGCAGAGCGGCCTTGATTTCCGCGTTGGTGAGCTCTTCACCTTCGAGGTACTTGTTCATCAGCTCTTCGCTGGCTTCGGCCGCAGCCTCAACCATATTGCCGCGCCACTCGTTAGCCAATTCTTGCAGTTCAGCAGGGATAGGCTCGCGACGTGGAACCATGCCTTTGTCAGCGTCATTCCAGTAAACAGCTTCCATGGCGATCAGATCGATCTGACCCTGGAAGTTGTCTTCGGAACCGATAGCCAACTGGATTGGCACCGGAGTGTGACCCAGACGCTGCTTGATCTGACCGATCACGCGCAGGAAGTTCGCACCAGCACGGTCCATCTTGTTTACGTAAACAAGACGTGGAACGCCGTACTTGTTGGCTTGACGCCATACGGTTTCCGACTGAGGCTCAACACCCGAGGTACCGCAGAACACAACGACCGCGCCGTCGAGAACACGCAGGGAACGCTCAACTTCAATAGTGAAGTCAACGTGGCCCGGGGTGTCGATGACGTTGAAGCGGTATTGATCTTTGTGCTGCTTCTCGGAACCCTGCCAGAAGGCGGTAATGGCAGCAGAAGTAATGGTAATACCACGCTCCTGCTCCTGCACCATCCAGTCTGTGGTCGCGGCGCCGTCATGCACCTCGCCCATTTTGTGACTTTTGCCGGTGTAAAAAAGGACGCGCTCGGTGGTGGTGGTTTTACCAGCATCCACGTGAGCAACGATACCGATGTTACGGTAGCGGTTAATCGGTGTTGTACGAGCCATAAAGCCCTCGCAAAATTAGTGACGCTAAAATTAGAAGCGGTAGTGCGAGAAAGCCTTGTTGGCTTCAGCCATACGGTGCACGTCTTCACGCTTCTTAACTGCAGCACCTTTACCTTCAGCGGCGTCCAACAGTTCGCCAGCCAAACGCAGAGCCATAGACTTCTCGCCGCGCTTGCGGGCGAAGTCTACCAACCAGCGCATTGCCAGGGCGTTACGACGGGACGGGCGAACTTCGACCGGAACCTGGTAAGTAGCACCGCCTACACGGCGCGACTTCACTTCGACCAGCGGAGCGATGGCGTCGAGAGCTTTCTCGAAGATTTCCAGGGGATCGCTGTTCTTGCGTTCTTTAACCTTTTCCAGCGCGCCATAAACGATACGCTCGGCAACGGCTTTCTTGCCGCTTTCCATAACGTGGTTCATGAACTTGGCCAGGATTTGGCTTCCGTATTTTGGATCGTCAAGCACTTCGCGCTTGGCTGCTACGCGTCTTCTTGGCATGGATAAGCCCTCAAACGGTCTTCAGGTTCGCTCGGAATCGGTGCCCTTACGGGACGCCTCCGACCTTACTCTTATCGACTCAGAAAAATAGAAAATCAGTTTTTACAAAAAGCCACTACTACTTAGGCTTCTTGGTACCGTACTTCGAACGACCCTGGTTACGACCTTTAACGCCGGAAGTATCCAAAGAGCCGCGAACGGTGTGGTAACGAACACCTGGCAAGTCTTTTACACGACCGCCACGGATCAGTACGACGCTGTGCTCTTGCAGGTTGTGGCCTTCACCGCCGATGTACGAGGAAACCTCGAAACCGTTGGTCAGACGCACACGGCATACTTTACGCAGTGCCGAGTTAGGTTTTTTCGGCGTGGTGGTATACACACGGGTGCATACGCCACGACGTTGCGGGCAGTTCTGCAGCGCAGGCACGTCGGATTTCTCGACGATACGCTTACGCGGCTGACGTACCAGCTGGTTGATAGTTGCCATCTACTAGCTCCACTGTTGTCTTGCGACGCTATTGTCTTGCAAGAAAAGCAAAATGGCAGGAACGAATTCCCGCCAAATTTAGGGGTACAAGAGTCTAAAGAGGATCTTGTCCCCAGTCAAGGCAAGGCCCCGACCTCCCCGCTCATCCAACCTCGACAATTTGTCTTGATTCGATGAACGGGACTGCCGGGGCCCCACGCTTATTTACCGCAGAACTCAGTTACCGCTCGAGTTCAGTGCTTCGGTCAGTGCAGCTTCCACTTCACTGGCGCTTACGCGCAACGGTTTGTCAGCTTCACGGCGGCGCTTGCGCTCGCTGTGATAAGCCAGACCGGTACCGGCCGGGATCAGACGACCCACGACTACGTTTTCTTTCAGGCCACGCAGGTAATCGCGCTTGCCGGTTACCGCCGCTTCGGTCAGTACACGTGTGGTTTCCTGGAAGGAAGCCGCCGAGATGAACGATTCGGTGGACAACGACGCCTTGGTGATGCCCAACAGCACGCGAGTGAACTTGGAAACGAATTTCTCGTCGCCAGCCAGACGCTCGTTCTCTACCAGAACGTGAGTCAATTCCATCTGGTCGCCCTTGATGAAACTGGAATCGCCGGATTCAGCGATTTCAACTTTACGCAGCATCTGACGCAGGATGGTCTCGATGTGCTTGTCGTTGATCTTCACGCCTTGCAGACGGTAAACGTCCTGGATCTCGTTCACGATGTACTTGGCCAGCGCACTCACACCCAGCAGACGCAGGATGTCGTGTGGATCGCTCGGACCATCGGAGATAACTTCGCCGCGGTTTACCTGTTCGCCTTCGAAGACGTTCAGGTGACGCCACTTCGGAATCAGCTCTTCGTACGGATCGCTACCGTCGTTCGGGGTAATAACCAGACGGCGCTTGCCTTTGGTCTCTTTACCGAACGCGATGGTGCCGCTGACTTCAGCCAGAATCGAGGCTTCTTTCGGACGACGGGCTTCGAACAAGTCGGCAACACGCGGCAGACCACCGGTGATGTCACGGGTCTTCGAAGTCTCTTGCGGAATACGAGCGATAACATCACCGATCGCGATTTTCGCACCGTCCGCAACACCGACAAGGGCGTTGGCAGGCAGGAAGTACTGAGCAATTACGTCGGTACCCGGCAGCAAGAGATCCTTGCCGTTGTCATCAACCATCTTCACAGCTGGACGGATATCTTTACCGGCAGCTGGACGGTCTTTGGCGTCGAGTACTTCAATGTTGGTCATACCGGTCAATTCGTCAGTCTGACGCTTGATCGTGATGCCTTCTTCCATGCCCACGTAGGTCACGGTACCTTTCATTTCGGTAACGATTGGGTGAGTGTGCGGATCCCACTTGGCCACGATTGCGCCAGCGTCGACCTTGTCACCTTCTTTTACCGAAATCACAGCACCGTACGGCAGCTTGTAACGCTCGCGCTCACGACCGAAGTCGTCAGCGATTGCCAGCTCACCGGAACGGGACACAGCAACCAGGCAACCATCCACTCGCTCAACATGCTTCAGGTTATGCAGACGGACGGTACCGCCATTTTTCACCTGAACGCTGTCGGCTGCGGAGGTCCGGCTTGCCGCACCACCAATGTGGAACGTACGCATGGTCAGCTGGGTACCCGGCTCACCGATGGACTGGGCAGCGATAACGCCGACCGCTTCACCGATATTCACCTGGTGACCACGAGCCAAGTCACGGCCGTAGCACTTGGCGCAAATGCCATAGCGGGTTTCGCAGCTGATCGGCGAACGCACGATCACTTCGTCGATGCTGTTCAGCTCGATGAACTCGACCCACTTCTCGTCTACCAGCGTACCGGCAGGAACGATGATTTCTTCGGAACCTGGCTTGAACACGTCACGGGCAATAACACGACCCAATACGCGCTCACCCAATGGCTCAACAACGTCACCGCCTTCAATGTGCGGAGTCATTACCAGGCCATGCTCGGTGCCGCAATCGATCTCGGTCACAACCAGATCCTGCGCCACGTCTACCAGACGACGAGTCAGGTAACCGGAGTTCGCCGTTTTCAACGCGGTATCCGCCAAACCTTTACGAGCACCGTGAGTAGAGATGAAGTACTGAAGTACGCTCAAACCTTCACGGAAGTTCGCGGTAATCGGCGTTTCGATGATGGAACCGTCCGGCTTGGCCATCAGGCCACGCATACCGGCGAGCTGACGGATCTGCGCAGCAGAACCCCGTGCGCCCGAGTCGGCCATCATGTACATCGAGTTGAAGGATTCCTGGTCGACTTCGACACCATGACGGTCGATGACTTTCTCTTTCGAGAGGTTAGCCATCATCGCCTTGGAAACTTCGTCGTTCGCCTTGGACCAAAGGTCGATCACTTTGTTGTACTTCTCGCCCTGGGTTACCAGGCCGGAGGCGTACTGACTTTCGATCTCTTTCACTTCGTCGGTAGCAGCACCGATGATGCGGGCTTTTTCATCCGGGATAACGAAGTCGTTAACACCGATGGAAACGCCGGAAATAGTCGAATAGGCAAAACCGGTGTACATCAACTGGTCAGCGAAGATCACGGTCTCTTTCAAACCAACCACGCGGTAGCACTGGTTGATCAGCTTGGAGATCGCCTTTTTCTTCATCGGCTGGTTAACGACATCGTACGACAGGCCAGGTGGAACAACCTGGAACAACAGCGCACGGCCGACAGTGGTGTCGACGATACGGGTGTTCTTGACGCTGCCGCCATCACGATCGTTGACGGTTTCGTTGATCCGCACTTTAACCTTGGCGTGCAGTGCGGCTTCGCCGGCACGGAACACACGGTCAACTTCTTGCAGATCCGCGAACACACGACCTTCGCCCTTGGCGTTGATCGCTTCACGAGTCATGTAGTACAGACCCAATACAACGTCCTGCGACGGAACGATGATTGGCTCACCGTTGGCTGGCGACAGGATGTTGTTGGTCGACATCATCAACGCACGCGCTTCCAACTGGGCTTCCAGTGTCAGCGGTACGTGCACGGCCATTTGGTCGCCGTCGAAGTCGGCGTTGTACGCGGCGCAGACCAGCGGGTGCAGCTGAATAGCCTTACCTTCGATCAGTACCGGTTCAAACGCCTGGATACCCAGACGGTGAAGGGTCGGTGCACGGTTGAGGAGAACCGGGTGTTCGCGGATTACTTCAGCGAGAACATCCCAAACCTCTGGCAGCTCACGCTCGACCATCTTCTTGGCAGCTTTGATGGTGGTCGCGAGACCACGCATTTCCAGCTTGCCAAAAATGAACGGCTTGAACAGCTCGAGAGCCATTTTCTTCGGCAGACCGCACTGGTGCAGACGCAGGGTCGGACCTACGGTAATTACCGAACGACCGGAGTAGTCAACACGCTTACCGAGCAAGTTCTGACGGAAACGACCTTGCTTACCCTTGATCATGTCAGCCAGGGATTTCAGAGGACGCTTGTTGGAACCAGTGATAGCGCGGCCACGACGGCCGTTGTCGAGCAGTGCATCGACGGCTTCCTGCAACATACGCTTTTCGTTGCGCACGATGATGTCCGGAGCGGACAGATCGAGCAGACGCTTCAAGCGGTTGTTACGGTTGATCACTCGACGATACAGATCGTTGAGGTCGGAAGTCGCGAAGCGACCGCCATCCAGCGGGACCAGTGGACGCAGATCTGGCGGCAGAACCGGCAGAACGGTCAGCACCATCCACTCTGGAAGGTTGCCGGAACCCTGGAAGGCTTCCATCAACTTAAGACGCTTGGACAGCTTTTTGATTTTGGTTTCGGAGTTGGTTTGCGGAATTTCTTCACGCAGACGGCCAATCTCGTGTTCCAGGTCGATAGCGTGCAGCAGCTCACGGACAGCTTCGGCACCCATGCGGGCATCGAAATCGTCGCCGAACTCTTCCAGCGCTTCGAAGTACTGCTCGTCGTTCAGCAGCTGACCTTTTTCAAGGGTGGTCATGCCTGGATCGATAACGACATAGCTCTCGAAGTAGAGAACGCGTTCGATATCACGCAGGGTCATGTCCATCAGCAAGCCGATACGCGACGGCAGCGATTTCAGGAACCAGATGTGGGCAACCGGCGAAGCCAGTTCGATGTGCGCCATGCGCTCACGACGAACCTTAGCCAGCGCGACTTCAACGCCGCACTTCTCGCAGATCACACCACGGTGCTTCAAGCGCTTGTACTTACCGCACAGGCACTCGTAATCCTTTACCGGGCCAAAGATCTTGGCGCAGAACAGGCCGTCACGCTCAGGTTTGAACGTACGGTAGTTAATGGTTTCCGGCTTTTTAACTTCACCGAACGACCACGAACGGATCATCTCAGGCGATGCCAATCCAATACGGATGGCGTCGAACTCTTCGACTTGACCCTGGTTTTTCAGCAAATTCAGTAGGTCTTTCAAGGCCTTTCCTCCTGGCGGAGCAGAGAGCGGGCAATCCTGCCCCGCTCTCGATTCGCGTCACGTGTTATTCGGTTTCCAGATCGATATCGATGCCGAGGGAACGAATTTCCTTGATCAACACGTTGAAGGACTCGGGCATGCCCGGCTCCATACGGTGATCGCCGTCCACGATGTTTTTGTACATCTTGGTCCGGCCGTTCACATCGTCCGACTTCACTGTGAGCATTTCTTGCAGAGTGTAAGCAGCACCGTATGCTTCCAGTGCCCAGACCTCCATCTCCCCGAAACGCTGACCACCGAACTGCGCCTTACCACCCAGCGGCTGCTGGGTAACCAGGCTGTACGAACCGGTAGAACGAGCGTGCATCTTGTCGTCTACCAAGTGGTTCAGCTTCAGCATGTACATGTAGCCAACAGTAACCGGGCGCTCGAACTTGTTGCCGGTACGGCCGTCGGTCAGCTGCATCTGGCCGCTTTCTGGCAGGTCTGCCAGTTTCAGCATGGCCTTGATTTCGCTTTCTTTGGCACCGTCGAACACTGGAGTGGCCATTGGAACGCCGCCACGCAGGTTCTTCGCCAGATCCAGGATTTCCTGGTCGGAGAAGCTATCCAGATCTTCGTTTCGACCGCCGATCTGGTTGTAGATCTCGTCGAGGAATTTACGAAGTTCAGCGACTTTGCGCTGTTCTTCGATCATCCGGTTGATCTTCTCGCCCAGACCTTTAGCCGCAAGGCCGAGGTGAGTTTCAAGGATCTGACCAACGTTCATACGCGAAGGTACGCCCAACGGGTTGAGGACGACGTCGACCGGGGTGCCATTGGCATCGTGCGGCATGTCTTCAACCGGCATGATCACAGAGACCACACCCTTGTTACCGTGACGACCGGCCATCTTGTCGCCCGGCTGGATGCGGCGACGGATTGCCAGGTAAACCTTGACGATTTTCAGCACGCCTGGAGCCAGGTCATCGCCCTGCTGCAGTTTGCGCTTCTTGTCTTCGAACTTGTCGTCCAGCAGACGGCGGCGATCAACGATGTAGGCCTGAGCCTTCTCGAGTTGCTCGTTCAAAGCATCTTCAGCCATGCGCAGTTTGAACCACTGACCATGCTCAAGACCGTCGAGAACTTCGTCGGTGATGTCCTGACCTTTCTTCAGACCGGCGCCGCCTTCGGCTTTGTGGCCGACCAGAGCGGAACGCAGACGTTCGAAAGTGGCGCCTTCAACGATACGGAACTCTTCGTTCAGATCCTTGCGGATCTCGTCGAGTTGAGTCTTCTCGATCGACAGTGCACGAGCATCACGCTCAACGCCGTCGCGGGTGAAGACCTGTACGTCGATGACCGTACCCTTGGTGCCGGTAGGCACGCGCAGGGAGGTGTCTTTAACGTCGCTGGCTTTTTCACCGAAGATGGCACGCAGCAGTTTTTCTTCCGGCGTCAGTTGGGTCTCGCCTTTCGGAGTGACCTTACCGACCAGAATGTCGCCAGCGCCAACTTCAGCACCTACGTAAACGATGCCGGCTTCGTCCAGCTTGTTCAGCGCAGCTTCACCCACGTTCGGGATGTCTGCAGTGATTTCCTCTGGCCCAAGCTTGGTGTCACGTGCCACACAGGTCAGTTCCTGAATGTGGATCGTGGTAAAGCGATCTTCTTGAACAACTCGTTCCGACAGGCAGATGGAGTCTTCGAAGTTGTAACCGTTCCAGGCCATGAACGCGATGCGCATGTTCTGACCCAGTGCCAGTTCACCCATGTCGGTGGACGGACCGTCAGCCATGATGTCGCTGCGCTGAACCCGATCACCTTTACGCACCAGCGGACGCTGGTTGATGCAGGTGTTCTGGTTGGAGCGGGTGTATTTGGTCAGGTTGTAGATGTCGACACCAGCTTCGCCGGTTTCAACTTCGTCATCAGCAACACGAACCACGATACGGCTGGCGTCGACGGAATCGATAACACCACCACGACGAGCCACGACGCAAACGCCGGAGTCACGCGCTACGTTACGCTCCATGCCGGTACCGACCAGCGGCTTGTCAGCGCGCAGAGTTGGTACAGCTTGACGCTGCATGTTCGAACCCATCAACGCACGGTTGGCGTCATCGTGCTCGAGGAACGGGATCAGCGACGCTGCAACCGAAACTACCTGCTTCGGCGATACGTCCATCAAGGTGACGTCTTCCGGCGCCTTGACGGTGAACTCGTTCAAGTGACGAACAGCAACCAGCTCGTCGATCAGCATTTTCTTGTCGTTCATCGTGGCCGAAGCCTGAGCGATCACGTGATCAGCTTCTTCGATGGCGGACAGGAACACGATCTCGTCGGTGACCAAAGCGTCTTTCACCACACGGTACGGGCTTTCGAGGAAGCCGTACTGGTTGGTGCGCGCATAAGCGGCCAGGGAGTTGATCAGACCGATGTTCGGGCCTTCTGGCGTTTCAATCGGGCATACACGGCCGTAGTGAGTCGGGTGTACGTCACGAACTTCAAAGCCGGCACGCTCACGAGTCAAACCGCCAGGGCCGAGTGCAGACACACGACGCTTGTGGGTGATCTCGGACAGCGGGTTGTTCTGGTCCATGAACTGCGAAAGCTGGCTGGAACCGAAGAACTCTTTCACCGCCGCAGCCACTGGCTTGGCGTTGATCAGGTCTTGTGGCATCAGGCCTTCGCTTTCAGCCATCGACAGACGCTCTTTGACCGCACGCTCAACACGTACCAGGCCAACGCGGAACTGGTTCTCGGCCATTTCGCCTACGCAGCGAACACGACGGTTACCCAGGTGGTCGATGTCATCGACGATGCCTTTACCGTTACGGATGTCGACCAGGGTCTTCAATACCGCGACGATGTCTTCTTTGCACAACACGCCCGAACCTTCGATCTCGGTGCGACCGATACGACGGTTGAACTTCATCCGGCCGACCGCAGACAGGTCATAGCGCTCAGGGCTGAAGAACAGGTTGTTGAACAGGGTTTCGGCTGCGTCCTTGGTTGGCGGCTCGCCTGGACGCATCATGCGATAGATCTCGACCAGCGCTTCCAATTGGTTGCTGGTGGAGTCGATCTTCAGCGTGTCAGAGACGAACGGACCGCAGTCGATATCGTTGGTGTACAGAGTTTCGATGCGAACAACCTGAGCCTTGGCGATTTTTGCCAGGATCTCGGTGTTCAGCTCGGTGTTGCACTCTGCCAGGATTTCGCCGGTTGCCGGATGCACGATGACCTTGGCGGTAGTGCGACCCAGGACGTAGTCCAGAGGCACTTGCAGCTCTTTGATCCCTGCTTTTTCCAGCTGATTGATGTGGCGAGCCGTAATACGACGACCTTGCTCGACAATAACCTTGCCTTTGTCATCCAGGATATCCAGGACAGCAATTTCACCACGCAGGCGCTGAGGCACCAGTTCCAGATTGAGGTTTTCACCCTGTACGTGGAAGACGTTGGTGGTATAGAACGCGTCGAGCACTTCTTCAGTGGTATAGCCCAGCGCGCGCAGCAGTACCGATGCAGGCAGCTTGCGACGACGGTCGATACGAACGAACACGCAGTCTTTCGGGTCGAACTCGAAGTCCAACCACGAACCGCGGTAAGGAATGATGCGCGCGGAGTAAAGCAGTTTGCCGGAGCTGTGCGTCTTGCCACGGTCGTGGTCGAAGAACACGCCCGGGGAACGGTGCAGCTGGGAAACGATTACACGCTCGGTACCGTTGATTACGAAGGTACCGTTCTCAGTCATCAGGGGGATTTCACCCATGTAGACTTCTTGCTCTTTGATGTCCTTGATCGCTTTGTTCGACGATTCTTTGTCGAAAATGATCAGGCGCACTTTTACCCGCAACGGTACGGCGTAAGTTACACCGCGCAATACGCATTCTTTGACATCAAATGCCGGCTCGCCCAGGCGATAACCGACGTACTCCAGCGCAGCATTGCCGGAGTAGCTGATGATCGGGAAAACGGATTTGAAGGCCGCATGCAGGCCCACGTCGCGGAACTGATCTTTAGTCGCTCCCGCTTGCAAGAATTCACGATACGAATCCAGCTGGATGGCCAGGAGGTACGGCACATCCATGACGTCCGGCAACTTGCTAAAGTCCTTGCGGATACGTTTTTTCTCAGTATATGAGTAAGCCATCAGCGTTCCCCAGCTTGGTCACCTGCTTGTTTGGCCCCTCCCGACGGGAGCAGCCAGAAAATCGTGCAAACCCCATGGTTTGCGCCACCGCATCGGGTGGTTACAGCTCGTTACCAGCACCGACCCAGTCGGCTGCCAGTAACGGAAAAAGGCCGGTGGCAAGAGCCACCAGCCATCAGCCTTTCGCTTAACGCTCGGGCTGGAGACGCAAAGTCGATGCTTACTTCAGCTCGACTTTAGCGCCTGCTTCTTCCAGAGTGGCTTTTGCTTTGTCAGCTGCGTCTTTCGAAACAGCTTCCAGAACGATGCCAGGAGCGCCGTCAACTACTGCCTTGGCTTCTTTCAGGCCCAGACCGGTCAGTTCACGTACTGCCTTGATCACGTTAACTTTCTTCTCGCCAGCTTCGGTCAGCATGACGTTGAATTCAGTTTGTTCTTCAACAACAGCGGCAGCAGCAGCTGGACCAGCCGAAGCAGCAGCAGCGGTAACACCGAAGGTTTCTTCCATCGATTTGATCAGCTCAACGATTTCCACTACGGATTTCTGGCCGATTGCTTCGATGATTTGTTCGTTAGTCAGAGACATGACTCAATTCCTGAATTGGGGGACGGCCTACGCGACCATCGAAATAAACAAAAAACGCGAGAAGTTGACGAGCCTTAGGCTGCAGCAGCTTCTTTCTGGTCGCGAATTGCCGCCAGAGTACGAGCCAATTTGCTGGTAGCGCCTTGAATCACGCTCATCAGCTGGGAAATTGCTTCGTCACGGGTCGGCAGAGTTGCCAGTACGTCGATCTGATTAGCTGCGAGGAACTTGCCCTCGAACGCAGCTGCCTTGATCTCGAACTTGTCCTGACCCTTGGCAAACTCTTTGAAGATACGGGCAGCAGCGCCCGGATGTTCGTTCGAGAATGCAATCAGGGTCGGGCCGGTGAACACGTCGTTGAGAACACTGTATTCAGTGTCAGCAACAGCGCGCTTGAGCAGGGTGTTACGTACAACACGTACGTAAACGCCAGCTTCACGAGCCTCTTTACGGAGTCCGGTCATTGCGCCTACTGTTACGCCACGGGCATCAACCACGACAGCGGACAGAGCGACTTTGGCAGCCTCGTTGACTTCAGCGACGATGGCCTTCTTGTCTTCGAGTTTAATTGCCACGGGTTTAACTCCTGCTTGTTACCGTTTCATCTGGCCGGAGCCGGATGTCGTTTTGGTGTCTGATTCGGTAAGGAACCGGGAGCACCATCTGCGTAGGCTTGAGGTTTAAGACTTGCGTCGCCTACGGTCTTGGATAGCCCCCGCCAGGCAGGGACCCCAATCTTTCAATTGGCGCGATCGCTCGCGCCAACCTGTGTCTTACGCGTCGAGCGAGCTTTGGTCGATGACCAGACCTGGACCCATAGTGGTGCTCAGGGTAACGCGCTTAACGTAGATGCCTTTCGAGGAAGCTGGCTTGATACGCTTCAGATCAGCGATCAGGGCTTCAACGTTTTCCTTCAGCTTGACGGCGTCGAAGCCGATCTTGCCAACGGAAGTGTGGATGATGCCGTTTTTGTCGGTGCGATAACGAACCTGACCAGCCTTGGCGTTCTTAACCGCGGTAGCTACGTCTGGAGTTACGGTGCCGACTTTAGGGTTAGGCATCAGACCACGTGGACCGAGGATCTGACCCAACTGGCCTACAACGCGCATTGCATCCGGAGATGCGATAACTACGTCATAGTTTAGGTCGCCGCCTTTCATTTCGGCAGCCAGGTCGTCCATACCTACACGGTCAGCGCCGGCAGCCAGAGCGGCCTCAGCAGCTGGACCCTGGGTGAACACAGCTACGCGAACAGTCTTGCCAGTGCCGTGTGGCAGCACAGTAGCGCTACGAACGACCTGGTCGGATTTACGCGGGTCAACACCCAGGTTCACAGCAACGTCGAACGACTCGCTGAACTTGACAGTCGACAGCTCAGCCAGCAGAGCAGCAGCGTCTACAAAGTTGTAGGACTTGCCTGCTTCGATTTTGCCGGCGATAGCCTTTTGACGCTTGGTCAACTTAGCCATTACACACCCTCCACGTTAAGGCCCATGCTACGAGCAGAACCGGCGATAGTACGCACGGCTGCTTCCATATCAGCTGCAGTCAGATCCGCGTTTTTGGTTTTCGCGATTTCTTCCAGCTGAGCACGAGTCACGGTGCCAACCTTAACGGTGTTCGGACGAGCAGAACCGCTAGTCAGACCAGCCGCCTTCTTCAGCAGAACCGAAGCAGGGGTGGATTTGGTTTCGAAAGTGAAGCTGCGGTCACTGTAAACAGTGATGATCACTGGAGTCGGCAGACCTGGCTCAATACCCTGGGTACGGGCGTTGAAAGCCTTGCAGAATTCCATGATGTTCACGCCGTGCTGACCCAAAGCAGGACCAACAGGTGGGCTTGGGTTAGCCTGAGCGGCCTTCACTTGCAGCTTGATGTAAGCGGTAATCTTCTTGGCCATGAGGCACTCCAATTACGGGTTCGAACGCCTCGAAAGGCTCCCCGGTTACTTGCGCGTTTATCCCAGTGACGACAAAACCCCACAGCCTAGGGCTGCGGGGTTGGGATGCTTGATCAGCTAGACCTTTTCGACCTGGCTGAACTCTAGCTCTACCGGAGTAGAGCGTCCGAAAATGAGCACTGCCACTTGGATCCGGCTCTTTTCGTAGTTAACTTCTTCAACCGTACCGGTAAAGTCGGCAAACGGTCCGTCGTTGACACGTACCGACTCGCCTGGTTCGAACAATGTCTTCGGCTTCGGCTTGTCGCTACCATCAGCAACACGACGCAGAATCGCTTCCGCCTCTTTGTCTGTGATTGGCGCAGGCTTATCAGCAGTACCGCCAATGAAACCCATCACCCGAGGAGTATCCTTGACCAAGTGCCAAGTACCCTCATTCATGTCCATCTGAACCAGCACATAACCTGGGAAGAATTTACGCTCGCTTTTGCGTTTCTGGCCATTACGCATTTCAACCACTTCTTCAGTGGGAACCAGAATTTCGCCAAAGCCATCTTCCATGCCAGCCAGCTTTACGCGCTCTACTAACGAGCGCATGACATGCTTCTCGTAACCGGAGTAAGCATGCACAACGTACCAACGCTTAGCCACGGGACACCCTTAGCCGACAATCAAGGAAACAAGCCAGCCGAGCAGGGAATCAAGCCCCCACAACAGCAACGCCATAACCAGAACAACAGCCACAACAATCAACGTGGTCTGCGTGGTTTCTTGGCGAGTTGGCCATACGACTTTACGAATCTCGGTGCGAGCTTCCTTCACCAGTACAAAGAAAGACTTGCCCTTGACTGTCTGCAGGCCTACAAAGGCAGCTACAGCAGCAATGACAAGCAAAGCGAGCACACGGTACAGGATCGGCGCAGCATGGTAATACTGATTACCAACAACGCCAACAACCACCAAAGCAACTACTACTAGCCACTTGAGCAGATCGAAGCGAGAGCCTTGAGCTTCAGCTTTAGGAGTCATCTATGAAGATCCTGTGAAAAGAAAGCCAGACACACCAAGTGAATCTGGCAGGTCAGGAGGGAATCGAACCCCCAACCTACGGTTTTGGAGACCGTCGCTCTGCCAATTGAGCTACTGACCTAAAACAAAATCAGGCCGACCATTATGCCGGCCCGAAAAAGACTTTACAACAATTTACTCAATGGCCTTTGCACTCCACCAGCACCCGGGACTCAAACCACCCTCAGGCACAACGAAACACAACCAGACCATTAAAACAAAGGCAGATATTTTCATATCTGCCTTGTTATATGGAGCTCTTGAGCGGATTTGAACCGCTGACCTCACCCTTACCAAGGGTGTGCTCTACCAACTGAGCTACAAGAGCGTAACACTATGCAGGATCTGCAAACATGGAGCGGGTAGCGGGAATCGAACCCGCATCATCAGCTTGGAAGGCTGAGGTTCTACCACTAAACTATACCCGCGAGCTTGCAGCTCTCGCTAAAAATGGTGGAGGGGGAAGGATTCGAACCTTCGAAGTCGTAGACGTCAGATTTACAGTCTGATCCCTTTGGCCGCTCGGGAACCCCTCCTAAGCGAGCCGGCATTCTATATCATGCCAGCCTTCTGTCAAGCATTTTCTCATTAAAAACCTGAGGTTAGCTGCATTGACTCTGTTTCGCACTGCTGACCGGTAAAGGTCTTCACTGCGAAGCGGGCGCCATTCTATGCAAACTATTCGGCGGGTGCAACCCCCTCGCATGGCATTATTTTATGTTTTAACTCATTGAATTCTTTAGAAAGGTTTTTTAGCTGCGAATCGTCCAGCCAGCGCCGGCTTTCGGGAGCTACGCGTACCCAGTAACCAGCAGAATCCGAAGAATCCTTCGGCAAGGATTGGAACTTGATATCCATACCAGCCAACCGCCGCTCAACTGCCTGAGAAGCCTCCTGGCGAGCAAAACCACCCAGGTAGAGACAACCATCGTCGGCCTGGTTAGCCTTCCCCTTATCGCGAGCAGCATCAGCCGCCTCGCTCAGCAAGCGGATATCCTGTTGCGCCCCCTTATACAAACTCAATGGCGTGACGTCCTTGGCGCGAAGAGGAGCCTCTTGTTGGTGCCAGATGTAATAGAACGTATTGAGAACGAGCAGCAGCAAAAACAACCAACGCATAAAAACCTCAGGGCAACGGACACGCCATAGCCAAACCTACAAACACAAGATCTGGCACCACCTTGGCCTCGGGCACGATCTCGGAGACCAAGTCCGCATCCCCACCAGTGAGAAATACATCAAACCCTTCCCCCCAGTAATTACGAGCCAACTCCAACTGGGTCAAGACAAACCCCCTCAGCATCAGCAAGCACCCCCGCTCGACTGCCTCGACGGTTGTACGACCCGGGACGAGACTTTCCAGAGCGCGCTCCGCTGCAAGATCCCCATAGCGGATTTTACGGGTATGGGTACGCAACTGATTTCGCATCAATGGCATTCCCGGACAGATGAATCCTCCGAGATGCTCCCCATCCCTGGAGATGAAGTCAGCAGTGACGGCAGTACCAAAATCGAGCACCAGGCATGCGCCCGAAGCCAAATGAAAACCTCCGAGCATTGCCAGCCAACGGTCAAGCCCCAGGCGCTCGAACTCCTCGTAGCCATTCCGGACCCCGGACATTTCACGAGCGGGAGCGGCACACATTACGGATACGCCAAAAGTCTCTTCAAGCAGCGAAATCAATGCTGCAGTCTCTTCAGCCGTTCTTACACTGACCAACCGGCAAAACTTTAGCATCAGCCCCTTGAGGACTTTCAAACTCCCCAGCAACGCAAGATCCGAATCAACAACGCCTTCGCCTACTATCCGCTGAGCATCTGCCTCGAGCACGCGCCACTTAATGAAACTGTTCCCGCAGTCGAGCTCAAGAATCATCACGCAACCTCAGACTGAGCTCACCACCACTAAAAACTTTTTCCACACCACCCACCTTCAAGCGCAGGGCGCCTTGGCTATCGATACCAAGCACTTCGCCATCTATTTGGTTAACACCGGCAATCAACGAAACAGCTCGTCCTTGCCATAGATGATTTTGCTCCCACTCTGCCTGGATAGCTGAAAATCCGTCGACTTGATGACGACTCAAATAAGCCTGGAGCATCTCACCCAACTTCGCGACCAGGTGATTGCGGTCAAACACCCTGCCCGACTCGAGCCGCATAGACGTCCACTGCTGATCAACCTCATCGGTCATCTGCATGTTCACATTAATTCCAACGCCCAGCACGACATGGCACACATCAGCAGGATCCCCCACCAACTCAAGCAATATTCCGGCGATCTTTTTCTGCCCGACCAAAACATCGTTGGGCCACTTCAACCCGACGCCCGAAACACCAAGTTCTCGCAAGGCCTGCATGACGGCGAGCCCAACAACAAGGCTCAAACCTTCCAGCTGACGCATTCCACCTTCAATACGCAGCACCAGGCTGTAATAGATGTTTTCTGCAAACGGACTAACCCATTTCCGCCCACGCCGACCACGACCGGCAGTCTGGCGCTCGGCGAGCACTAGAAATGGCGCTGCCTGCCCTCGCTCTATCACACGCAACGCCTCAGCATTCGTGGAATCAAGCGAATCGGAAACAAAAACAGGCCAATCACATGTGGGCGCCTGCTCTCTTATCTCGACAGGATCAAGCAGAGTCAACGGCACAGCCAATTGATAGCCACGCCCCCGCACCTTATGAATGGACAAGCCCAGTTCAGCCTCCAAATGCTGAAGCTGCTTCCATACGGCACTACGACTGACACCCAAGGCAACGCCCAGGGCCGGGCCTGAATGGAATCGGCCATCTTTAAGAAGCTTTAACAACGTCAGCATTCAAGTCTCGCCTCACAATGAGGTCCGCATGATAGCCATGCCCCGAGCTGTTGCATAGAAACCCCACAGATCAGATTTTCCTG
>NZ_CATKPT010000030.1:0-54300 GCF_949768125.1 Pseudomonas sp. IT-P253
CACCGCCGCGCCTTTTTGACCGTGACGGCTCAACCAGCGTCGCAGACGCTGGTCATCTGGATGTTCCGAATCTGGCCGCACCTGCCTCAATACAGAGTGCGCACCTTGAATCGCCAGGCTGCGCAGGTAGGCATCACCGCGCTTGCACATTTTGCCCAGTCGAATCTTTTGCCCGCTGCTGTGCTGATCGGGCACCGTGCCGAAATAGGCGGCGAACAGGCGCGCGTTGGCAAAGCGTTCAGGCTCAGTCTGTTTGGCTAGCATCGCCGTGGAGAAGATCGGGCCGACACCCCGTATCGTCATCAAGCGTTTCGCCGTCTCGTCCGTGCGAGCACTGGCTTCCAGGCGTCCCGTCAGCACGTTGATGTGTTCGCCCAGTTGGCTCCACTCAGCCAGTATTTCGTCGATCAGCTCGCGCAACATATCCGGCAGCGGCTGGCTGGGGTCTTCCAGTACCCGTGGCACCTCTCGGCGGAGGGCCATCTCGCCCTGCGCCAGGGCAATGCCGTGCTCCAGCAGCAAGCCACGCATCTGGTTACCCAAGGCCGTGTGCCGTCGCACGCCCCCCTGCCGGACGCGGTGCAGCGCTTGCATCGCTAACGCCGACTCACTCTTGACCGGTACTGCTGCAATTTTTTGGTCTCGGCCTGCACGTAATATCGCCAGCACATCGTTGCGGTCATTCTTCGCTCCGCTACGGTGTTCGGCCACACGTTGTGCAGGCAGTATCCGCACGCGATTGCCTTGCGCCTGTAACAGCCGTGCCCAGGCTTGCGCGCCCGGCCCGGTCTCCATCAGTACCGTCACCTCCGCCGACAACTGGCGCAGGAACAAGTGAAAAGCTTCACGGGACTTGATCCGTTGCTCGTGGACCACCTGGCCAAGGGAATTTTCCCCCGCGACCTGAAACACATTCTTCGCAAGATCCACCGCTACTGTCGTGCACGCCGCAAGATCGGCTGGCGACACGGATTTGTTTATCGTCGTATGCTTACTCATGGCCTCGCCCTCGCTGTCGTTGGCTTTCATAGAATGCCACCGTGGCGCATAGACGCCTCGGCTTGGGCGAGTCCATTCAATTACATAAGGCGTGTCGATCTGTATAGAAGTTGTAACTGTGCGAACCGGATCATTGAAGCTAGAGTCTGATGGTTTCAAGCAGGCTAGGACCTAACCCCTGCGCATCATCCAAGGAGTTTTCATGCACACGTTCCGCCGCAGCGCCGCCCTTCTTGCCCTCAGCGTTGGCACCGTCGCCAGCCTTCCGGCCCTGGCCGCCGACGAGCTTCATTACAACCAGATTTCCTTGCGCGCCGAAGTCAGTCAGGAAGTGGCCCGCGACCTGATGATCGTGACCCTCTATACCGAAGAACAAAACACCGACCCGGCCAAACTCGCCGCCGACGTCAGCACCACCCTGAACAAAGCGCTGGCCCAGGCCAAACAAGTCAAAGACATCTCCTTGCGTCAGGGCAGCCGTAACAGCTACCCGATCTACGACACCAAGGGCCAGAAAATCACCGGCTGGCGCGAACGTGCCGAACTGCGCCTGGAAAGCTCCGACTTCGCGGCCCTGTCGAAACTGACCGGCGAACTGCTGACCGACCTGAAAATGGGCGGCATGGACTTCGCCATCGCCACGCCAACCCGCAAAGCCAGTGAAGACGCCTTGCTCAAAGACGCGGTGGCCGCCTTCAAGGCTCGCGCGCAACTGGCTACCGACGCGCTGGGTGGCAAGGGTTACAAAATCGTTAACCTGAACCTCAACAGCAATGGTTATCCACAACCGTACATGCGCGGGCCAATGATGATGAAAGCGGCGAGCATGGATGCAGCGCCGGTCACACCGGAAGTCGAGGCCGGCACCAGTCAGGTCAGCATGACGGCGGATGGGGCGATTGAAGTATTGATGCCTTGATTCAATAACCCGGACAAAAAAACGGCGACCACCAACGTGATCGCCGTTTTCTATTGCCCCCGCGAAATCGCCTTACTGTAGGACCTGCCAAAGGCTGCGATCTTGGCTTTCTCACAGGCAGCGAAGTCATTGCGCGAAGGAAGATCAAAAGATCACAGTCTTCAGCAGTTCCTACAATTAGTCCTGCGGATCGACGTTGTCCAGCGCCCGATTCACTGCCCAACTATTCCATGGAGGTACTGACGCTAGACTCATACTCGTCACCGGGCTATCACGTCCGAACGCTGAGTTTTAGAAAAACAACTCTATACGTACACCAACCCTTCTGAAGGAATTAACTTACACGCGTTTAGGAAAAATCTCTCAACAAATTAAGGCATGCCTTGCAACCATTGTAAGACAAGTCTTTTTTTCTGCCCGCTACTTGCCACCAACTTTAACCTAGCTAAGATCCAGTTACTGATAACACCTATCGCACACTAACAACATAACCACTCGCCAACGATGGAGCCCTATGAAAAACATTGTACTGATAGGTGGACATGACGAAACCTTTATGCACTATGAAAATTTAGGCTTTAATTTCATTGCTCTGCAACTTCCTGAGTCACTTGGTAAAAACCTCGCTTCGCTCACCAACAATATTCATATCGTTAATGATTTTTCATACATCACCATCATCGAAAAAATGGAAGAAATACTAAAAACGCAACCTATCGATTTCATTTTTTCATTCACGGAGGACGGACTGCTACCCGCCGCACGTGCCAGTCAATATTACGCCATCCCAGGCATCGATTACGAAACCTGTGAAATATGCATCTGCAAACCTTTGATGCGATCCAGACTGAAACATACTGAGTTCGCCGTTGCCAGCAAGATCTGTAAAACCAGAACGGACGTCGAAATGTTTTTCAACTGCTATCCAAACGGAATGGTCTTAAAAGACCCAACGGGCTCCGGTAGCGAAAATGTCTTCATCATCAAAGATTCTACGTCCCTGCTCGATACACTGGAGAGACTCAATCAGGAAAGTTTTGTCATGTTGGCGGAAGAGTTTTTAAACGGACGTGAAGTTAGTGTGGAAACACTGACCATCGACTCACAACACCGAGTCCTCGCCGTCACTAATAAACAACTATACAAAACATCGCTCGCAGAAGAGCAGCACATCATCTCCCCGGACAATCTCGACAGCGTCACATTTAACGAACTAAGCCGTTATTGCGAGCGTTTGCTGACCGCAATCAATCAAACACATGGCCCTTGCCATATTGAAGTAACAATAGCGGATGGAAAATTCCACCTGATAGAGGTCAACAACCGCGTCGGTGGCGATTACATAGGTTTGTTGGTTGAGCTCACAACAGGCGTTGATCTTTTTAGAGAAACACTGCGCTTCCATAGCCACGAAGTCGAATCAGACACTACCGACACTCAACTGACACGCTACGAATTCGCTGGCTCCCATCTTTTTTATGAACCACTGAACCCGGACCTGATCAGGAATTACATGCAGGAAGTGGACATCATCAGGCTAGTAATGGGTGAAGCCAATCCCCTACTGGACAGACCGCACACCAATGATGACAAAGTCGGTCTGGTGGTCATTGCCAGCAATGATCGCAAGAAGTTCTATACCGCCATTGACCATCTGAACAGACTAAGTTCCGCAAGTTAATTGCCAACAAAAGGAATAGACAATATGGAAGTTATCTCTAGAAGCGACATCGCCCCCCTCAACAGCGTGGTGGTGGATGGCGCCTTACACGAATTGGGTGTTGTAAAAATATTCTCCCATCATCCCGCGCTGGCCCAATTCATTCCGTCCAAAAGCGAGCTAGCCCTCAGTTGGGTCAGACTCGAAAAGGACCAGGAATTGTCGGTGCACCAACATCCCGAGGCGAGCCTGATCCTGATTTGTGACGGCTCAGGAAAAACTCTTGGCGATACAGAACAAAATATCGAAGCAGGCGATATGGTGCTGGTGTCGCCCCACTCGCTGCACGGTTTTAAAGGCACCAACGATGGTTTCTGGGCACTCTCCATCCAGTTCAACGGTAAGGCCCTGTACGAGGACAACCTTCAACCGAACGTCGTCTTCAAGGCTCAAGAAACAGTCAATGCCAAACCTGCCGATGTGCTGTTAAAAGATAACGAGGGTTATCTGGAGAGCTTCAGGAACAGTCGGCTGCTTTCGCTGATCAATTCGCCGTCGATCGATCAACCCGAAGTACGCGAAAGGCTTCTCGATTGCCTACAGATCTGGTCAGACATGTTTCAGAACCTGCTGCACATACGTGTGGCGATGACGCTTGATCCCGCACACAAAAAAATCGCGCTTGAACACCTTGTGGGGGAGCTGGGGCACAACAACAACCTGCGCAATCAGCGCGATGCCACTCACTCGCCCATATGGGACGCGGCCTTCCTGTCCACTATGGAATGGTTCAGGCATCAAATGCTCTACAAGAGCGACATGGTCAAGACATTGCTGATGCACATCGTGCTTGAGGGTAGCGGCGAGATTTTCCATAGCGAGGCGGCTCGCGTATTTACCAGCATGGCGCATTTTCAAGAGCACGGTGAAGATGATGGCAACCACGTCAACATGGGCATAGAGCTGTTGAATCAGGCATCACCCAAAGAAATCGAAGAGCTGCGTGAGCCCCTGAGTGAAGGCTGGAACATGATCACCCTGCTCTGTGACCGGTTCGCCGACATCGCCCGCGCTGATCACCCGTATCGTGCAACGGATACAACACCTCCAACCAAGCCGGCATACAACTGACCCATGAAAATTGCAGAAATCCTGAACGCAATTTTATGGTTTCAGATCCCTGAACATGGACGCCATCGAGGGGCGAGTTCCATCCACGCATCCCGTTGGCAACGCTGGCGGGGCGCCGCGATAAAGGATGCAGGGAAAGAAACGGGGAAGGACAGGCTTCACCTCCGGATTTTTGCAGCCATCAGACAAGATACTGTGTTGGCATTAGTGGCTATCGGGGTGCATACCGCGGCGGCATTTGGCGCCGCCCTCACCCTCAAGTCGTTACTCGCTCAGCTCATACAGAGCGACTTGGCGGTCATGCCGAATATCGTACTCGGTGCAACCTGTATAGCGCTGACCTACTGCGCCTGGCTGGCGCTCAACCACACGTTTTTTCTGGCGGAACTGGTGGGTGTCGGCGGTCGCTCGTATGTGGAACAACGCCTTTTGCTCAAAAAGAACAATGTACTGGGTGGCTCGTCTCAACTCAGCCTAACCACGCTGTTTGATCGCGAAGCGGCACGTGTCGAATCTTCATGGTCGGGACTTATAACAATCTCCCTGGCATTTGCCACGGTCATCTTTACCTCAACATTCTTCTTCTTTGCCTTGGGCGTCAGTGCCTTGGCCGCGCTGGCGGTAATTACCGTCAGTTCACTGGGCGTGTTCTGGATGGCTCAACGATTGAGCATGACCTATACACAACTGTCGCTGAACGCCACGCAACGCATCGAGATAGGCGTGTTCGCTACAAAAAACCGACGTCAGGCCTGGCTTAAGAACTGGAAGGTCGAACTGATAAGCGACTACGCCGACAAACGAAACCTCGAAGCAGCGTCGCTGAAAAAAGCAGCCCGCCTGGTGGCAGCGATCAGCTTGATCTCGACGATGACACCCATTGTGGCGCTGCTGAGTGCGGCATTGTTGCAGCTTTTCTATCTGGGTCACATTGATGGGCCAGGGGTGTTGGCGGCCATCGCATTGATTGGCAGTTTGAAATCCGTCGCCAATAACATTCCGGATATTGTGCAAAGCTTGTCTCAAGGATTTATCGGGCACAAAAACATCGAGCATTTCCTTCGTGCCAGTCACACCGACTCATCGCCCCTCAAGCCGGTACCGCTGCCCACCACTCATGCCAGACATATTGCGATTGTCGGAGCCGCTGGCAGCGGCAAGACCTCCGTACTGCGAAACAGCACGATTTTTTTTAATGACGCCAATGGCCGGGCGATCTTCATTCCGGACGAACCGTGGATATTTGCCGGTGGGCTTCGCGAAAACCTGAGTCTTTACCGTAGAGATTTTTCAGACGACGAGGCCTGCCGCGCTTTCGCTCAGTCTCGCTTGCCCGAGCACTTTTACGTTGATTACCTGAATACGCTCATCTATGGCTCAGAGGGTAACTGGGATGTTTCCAGAGGCCAGGGAAAGCGCCTTGAGTTGGCCAGAGCCTTGGTCGCGCGACCGCAGTGGATCTTCATTGACCAACCCACTTCAGGTCTGGACAAAAACCTCGCGGCGGGCCTGCTTGCTTCACTTCTGCAAGGTCCATGGCGCGATACCAACGTCATTTTCGTCACGGACAAACAGGAAGAGAAAGCGGCGGCGCAAGAAATCTGGACAGTGGCGAACGGCAGCATTGCGCACGTGCAAACCAATCTACTTGCAGCGCGCTCCAGACTTGCTGGCACCCGCATCGAGAACCTCACCCAGGTTATTCCGGCAGACGAAGTAGAGCCTCTCTCTGTACCCGAGCAGTCAGAACTTGCTGCGACACGCTCAAGGTCAATCACAAGAAGCCTGCTGGATTTCGGCTTATGGAAAATCACGTTGATAGCCTTCGTGCTATTCGCCCTTAAAGAAGTGTTTACCATTGCGGGTGATTACATTATTGCCAGCGGTTACCTGACCACACACATGCAGCTATCCTTGATTGGGCTGGCCAGTGTGTTACTGGTGGGTGCGGCCCTGTCTATTTACGGAGCGCTGATCACCGTTCGCAAAAGTATTGATGCGGCCTCGAGGCAATGCATTCATTACTTCTCGAATTTGATGAATCCAGGCCTGGACCACCCCCTGGCTCAAGAGGTTAATCGTGACAGCCAGAACAAGCTGACCTGGGATCAGCGTCGCGTGGACGAGGTTCTGCCCGTGCTGTTGCTGGAAACCGTTGGCGCTACAACGCTGCTGTTTATAACAACCGGCTACGTCATGCTGAACAACCTCTATGTCCTGCTACCGTTCATTATCATCGGTTTTTGCTACTGGCATGGCGCGAGACAATCCGGCGAGTTACTACAGCGATTCAATACCGGGGAAATCGACGCTACATCCACCTTACTTTCACGTGTTCAGGCACTGAATTGGGCGGGTGGTCGATTTGATAACGCACTCAACAATTCGATGATTCTGGATTGGCTGTCACCCAGCCTGGCCACTCGGGCATTCGCCTCGCTGGACAATGCTGCAACGCGTCGCTGGTATAGCTACAAGCTGGATTTAATGGGCGTTTTTTTCCTGTCATGCATCGTTGCGTCAACGATTTACTTCCATGCAACGGGCACGGTCAGCATGGCGAACGTTTTGGCGATCAGTCTCTCCTACAGCCTGATTGCGATTTTTTCACGACTCGGCAGATGCCTCATTGAACTCCGGCAAGTCCTGGACAGTGCTGATCGTCTGGTGGTTGCCAACTCTCAGCCGCGAACTTCGCCGGTGCAAACAAAGATCGGGGCGAATACCCCGTTGGTGTCCTTTTCCGATGTCACGTTCGTTAACCCGAACAGCGGCTCAACGGTGCTCGAACAGTTCAACCAATCGTTCCATGAGAATGAAGTCGTTGTGATCATGGGGGCCAGTGGCGTCGGCAAATCCACGTTTGCCAACCTTGTAGTGGGCAGTTTGCTCCCGAGCCAGGGGCAAATATCCACACTGGGTGGTACCGATGGGTATCTGACGCGCCAGCATGCGGAAGACGTCCAGCTACTGACCTCCAACCCCGTGTTTAAACCAGGTTCGTTGGCACAGCACTTTAACAACCCGTCACTGGAAGAACTCAATCAACGCGCGGCCTATCTCGGGCTCTCGGATATTGTCGCGCAACTGCAGGATGGCTTTAATCAACATGTCCCCTGGAGTGGGGAAATAAACCTGAGCAAGTCAGAACTGCAACGACTGGCATTGCTTGATCTGACCCTCAATGCGCCGGCAATCGTCATCCTTGATGAAGCGACCTCAGAGCTGAACAGCGCGGATGAGGTTCAGTTGATCCACAAGCTCATTTCTGCGCTGCCAAATACGCTGTTCTTTATCATTACTCACAACCCCGATCTTTCCGCACTCGGCAACAGAAACTTTAATTTCAATCACGAAAAACGACTGGTTGAAAAAACGGGATAAAAAGCACCCGAATAATTCCTCACTAGTGGTTATACAAGGATCATAAACATGGAGTTGCACGCGCAACGAGATGCGTTTTGTATCAGCTATGGTGTCTCTCGCCCACAACTACCCCTGTGTGGAATAGCCCATTGGGAAGCAACACTCAAAGGCACGGCGGTTCAGCACAGCGCTTTGCATGAGGAACAGGCTTATGTAGCCCCAGGATTTTTTTACTTACCAGTTTCCGAAAGCCCCGATCCGCACTACCTGAACTCGCTTGCACAAGAGGCAAACTCGGCCGACTGGCTGCTAGTACCGTCCATGGAAAAGTCGACAGATTCGATACGGCAGCAATATGAACAAGAAATTATCCCGGTTCCCTTTATGCAAGTTGCCTACCTGCACGTTGAGGGAACCTTGGATGAATGTTTGCTTACGTCCATGGGCAGGAAACGCTACAAAGAAATGATGCGTCTGACACGCCGGACCGAGGACCTCTGCCATATGCAGGTATACCGTCTTGGCGAGTTGTCCGAGAACAGCGAGGTGCTGGCGGCGTTTTCACTTCTTCAATCCTTCAATGTGGATAAATACCAGCACGTCAAAAACCTCTATTCGCTGGAGGCAATGCAGGCACTGGCACAGTCGACGGAAGGTTCAAAGTACTACATTAAAATGAACTACGACAAAACGACCCATACACCGGTCTATGGCTCACTCAGTTACGCCGATGAACAACGCGGGGTTTTCTCGCAGCTGGTTCAGGGTCAAGACCGCAGCCAGGTTCCGGCGGGGCTGAACCTGTACGTCAGCGATTACTACCAGCAGTACAAACTGGCGGAATCACTGGGTTTCAAGAACAACTGCCTGGGACGCGGAGCAATCGATATTAAGAGACGGATGGGCGCCAACCGGGTGGTGGACCTGGAGAATTGGCTGATTCCGATCCGAACGATCAACTCGCATCAGATGCATGAATTTTCAAGTACGAGAGAAAGTTAACAAGGAGTTTTTATGTCTTTTTTCGATATCGACAAGCAACTTTACAGCGTTCATAGGATAGATAACGGTGTCTCTATCATGGACTATCCAACCTCGACTTTTGACTTGGCAGGGACACTTCAGCAAACCTTGGCCAGTCGCTACAAGCTCAAAACAGACTTTGCACTCAACAAAATACATGAATGCTTGAGCCGGGAAGAAATCAGTAATCATCTGGAAGACTCCGGGCATTGGCATGACCCTCTGCAAACACTCGGGGCGCCGATGATCGAGGCGTATTACAAGTTTGTTCATTGGCTCAGCGACTCTTTGGGGTTTGATTTCGTATTCGAACACAACCCGTTGGTCCGCTATCACATCCCCGCCAAACTGGATAATCGATACAGGTTGCCGGATGGCGAACTTTTCACCCATCACTCGGACACGCTGCTCGGCGATTATTTTCAACAGATCAACATGTGGCTGCCATTTTGTGACGTGAAAAATACCGGCGCGCTCAGCGTTTGCTCCAAAACTGCCAGCATCAACACCCTTAAAGCCTTCGCCCAAGAGCAGGGTTATACCTATGACGAATACAAAGAAAGTCGGGGCGCTTTTTTTGACTATGCAAAGCAACGTCCGCAACTGATGGCCGACCTGCGCACTGACGCCATGCCGATCAACCTTCGTTACGGTCAATGCTTGATGTTTGACCCCCGGATTCTGCACGGGACCGCAGAGAACATGGAAAACATGACGCGAGTCAGCATGGACTTCAGGATCGTCCCCGTGGACGACTACGAATCCATCATCAAGGAACTCGAACGTCAAGGTGGGCGCCCTAACAGCTATGAAGGTGAAGGCTTGATCAAGGGCGAGTTCTACAACGCGCTGACCGCGCGCGAAATTATAAAAAATTAACGTCCCACCTCGCCCTAAAACATCATAAGAACTTCAATCAGGGATTAGATTATGAGCACGGCTCTCGCCTGGCTGGACGGCGAATATCTCCAGCATGACCAGATGAGCTTGTCGCCCGTCACTCACTCGCTGTCCTACGCCTCCTCAGTCTACGAAGGCATGCGCAGTTATTGCGGTAAGGTATTCAAGTGCGAGGAACATTTACAACGGTTACAACAGTCAGCCCGTTTGTTCAAACATGAGATGCATTACACCAACGCAACGCTGACTGAAGCGTGCATTGAACTGCTCAAGCGCAACAAGTTACAAGACGCGTACATAAAAATAATCGTGTTTTATGACGAAGCCGACGTCAGCTTCATGGGCCGAGGTTGCCGCAGCAAAGTGTTGATATTTGTCTTGCCATTCGCTCCGAAGGCAGCGACCACACCTTATATACTAACGACCGCCAGTTGGAGACGCGCGCCCGCCGATTGTCATCCCTACCAAGCCAAAACCTCGTCTACCTATGCGCTTAGTTTCTTGAGCTTTCGTGACAAAGGCGAGGCGTTTGACGACGTGCTGTTTCTCTCGACGAGTGACACGGTCTGCGAATCCAGTGGCTCCAACATTTTTTTTGTGAAGGGCAACGAGCTCATTACCCCGACAACCGAAATGGCACTGGCAGGCATCACCCGACGCGTCATCATTGACGAACTGGCCCCAGCACTGGACCTGCGAGTCATACAACGAGATATATCAAGTTCGGAGCTAAGCCAGTTCGACGGTGCCTTTTTATGCGGTACTGCGATGGAAATCACCGAGCTGTGCGGCATAGATAGCATTTTTTATGAAAAGAACCCATGGGTCGAGTTGTTGGCCACGAACTACAAAAAAAGCGTTATACAGACCTTGTCCTGACTATCCGGGGAGCCAAATGGCGGGTGCGGAGTCTGGTCGCTGCTAGCCCCCTAATCTGGCTGAATATACCGACATAGAGGGATTGACCTCAAAAAACGATATTTCCGTCAAACCGGTCTAGAACGCTACTCTGAGGAAAACACCACCGCCCAAACCCTCGGGGACTCCATGGAAAGAACCACCGTCAAACCACTCCTGCTCGCACTCGCCCTCGCCACAACCGCCCCCATTGCCCAAGCCGCCACCACCCTGGTCTACTGCTCCGAAGCCAGCCCTGCCGGTTTCGACCCCAGCCAATACACCAGCGGCACCGACTTCGACGCCTCAGCCGAAACGGTCTTCAACCGACTGACCCAATTCAAACGCGGAGGCACCGAAGTCGAGCCCGGATTAGCCACCCGCTGGGACGTAAGCCAGGATGGCCTCAGCTACACCTTCCACCTGCGTGAAGGCGTGAAATTCCACACCACTGACTACTTCACCCCGACCCGCGACTTCAACGCCGACGACGTGCTGTTCACCTTCCAGCGCCTGCTCGACCCCGAGAATGCATTCCGTAAGGCTTACCCCGCCGAGTCGCCGTACTTCACCGACATGGACCTGAACAAAACGATCAGGAGCGTCGACAAAATCGACGAGCACACCGTGCGCTTCAGCCTGAACACCATTGACGCCGCTTTCGTGCAAAACCTCGCCATGAGCTTCGCCTCGGTACAGTCTGCCGAGTACGGTGCGCAGTTACTTAAAGAAGGCAAAGCCGCGGACATCAACCAGAAACCCGTCGGCACCGGTCCGTTCGTGTTCAAGCGTTATGCAAAGGACTCGCAGATCCGCTATGTGGCCAACAAGGCCTACTGGAAACCCGAGGACGTGAAGATCGACAACCTGATCTTCTCGATCACCCCGGATGCCGCCGTCCGCTTGCAGAAGCTCAAGGCCGGCGAATGCCAGGTCAGCGGCTACCCGCGTCCTGCAGACATCGAGGTGATGGAGCAAGACCCGAACCTGCGCGTGCTCAAGCAAGCCGGATTCAATCTTGGCTTCCTGGCCTACAACGTGACCCATCCACCGCTGGATCAACTCAAGGTCCGCCAGGCTCTGGACATGGCCATCGACAAGCCCGCCATCATCAAAGCCGTCTACCAGAGCGCAGGCCAATTGGCACAAAACGCCCTGCCACCCGCGCAATGGTCATATGACCCAAGCATCAAGGACGCGCCTCATGACCCAACCAAAGCGAAGGCGCTACTGAAAGAAGCAGGGGTTGCACCCGGTACCACTATTAATTTGTGGGCCATGACCGTGCAGCGCGCTTCGAACCCCAACGCGCGCATGTCGGCGCAGATGATCCAGCAGGATTGGGAGAAGGTCGGGATCAAGGCAAACATTGTCAGTTATGAATGGGGCGAGTACATCAAACGCGCCAAGAACGGCGAACATGACGCCATGATCTATGGCTGGACCGGCGACAACGGTGATCCGGATAACTGGCTCGGCGTGCTCTACAGCTGCGCTGCGGTGAAAGGGAGCAACTACGCCAAGTGGTGCGACCCGGCGTACGACAAACTGGTTCAGCAGGCCAAGGTCTCAACCGACCGTGAGCAACGGGTCAAACTCTATCAACAGGCGCAAAAAATCCTTAAACAACAGGTGCCTATCACCCCGATTGCAAACTCGACGGTGTTCCAGCCTTTGCGCAAGGAAGTCACCGACTTCAAGATCAGCCCTTTTGGCCTCACTCCCTTCTATGGCGTGGGTATAAATAAGTAACACCGCGCTCCAACCGGGTGCACCCATCGCCCCGGTTGCCCCTTCACTGTGCGCGGGTCGCACCGAAAAAAACCTGCGCAAACGGTCAAATGCGCGCTAATTTATACATATGCGACATTAAGGTACGTTCGTGCCACTGTTTAAGACTTGTGGTCGCTCTGGATCTTGCAATGGGTACGGCCCCTGCATAAGTATCCGCAGGTCGACTCACGAGGTCGTCCTCTAATTCCAAAAATGACAACAAATCATGAGGCCACCATGCTTAAACACGCGGTCATTCCGTTTTTAGTCGGCGCAAGCTTATTAGCTAGCGCACCATTCGCCCAAGCCGCGACTAACCTGGTGTTCTGCTCCGAAGGGAGCCCGGCCGGTTTTGATCCTGGTCAGTACACCACCGGAACCGACTTCGACGCCTCTGCAGAAACCATGTTCAACCGCCTGACCCAGTTCGAGCGCGGCGGCACCGCCGTTGTTCCTGGCCTGGCGACCAGCTGGGACATTACCCCGGACGGCCTGAATTACACCTTCCACCTGCGTGATGGCGTCAAGTTCCACACCACTCCGTATTTCAAACCGACTCGTGATTTTAACGCCGATGACGTGCTGTTCACCTTTAATCGCATGATTAACAAGGATGATCCGTTCCGCAAAGCGTACCCGACCGAATTCCCGTACTTCACCGACATGGGGATGGACACCAACATCACCAAAATCGATAAAGTCGACGATCACACTGTCAAGTTCACCCTGAAAGAAGTTGATGCTGCGTTCATCCAGAACATGGCCATGAGTTTCGCCTCCGTCCAGTCCGCCGAGTACGCTGCCCAGCTGCTCAAGGAAGGCAAAGCCGCCGACATCAACCAGAAGCCGGTCGGCACTGGTCCGTTCGTGTTCAAGAGCTACCAGAAAGACTCCAACATCCGCTACACCGGGAACAAGGACTACTGGAAGCCTGAAGACGTCAAGATCGACAACCTGATCTTCGCCATCACCACCGATCCGTCGGTACGTATTCAGAAGTTGAAGAAGAACGAGTGCCAGATCACTCTGTTCCCACGTCCGGCCGACCTGAAGGCGCTGAAAGAAGACAAATCGCTGAAAGTACCTGACCAGGCTGGTTTCAACCTGGGTTATATCGCCTACAACGTGATGGACAAGGTCAAGGGCAGCAACGAGCCAAACCCGCTGGCCCAACTGAAAGTGCGTCAGGCACTGGACATGGCCGTCAACAAACAGCAAATCATCGACTCGGTTTACCAGGGCGCGGGCCAGTTGGCCGTCAACGCCATGCCGCCAACCCAATGGTCTTATGACACCACTATCAAGGACGCCAAGTACGATCCTGAGAAAGCCAAAGAGCTGCTCAAGGAAGCCGGCGTCAAGGAAGGCACCGAAATCGTTCTGTGGGCGATGCCAGTGCAGCGTCCGTACAACCCGAACGCCAAGTTGATGGCCGAAATGTTGCAGTCCGACTGGGCCAAGATCGGTCTTAAGGTCAAGATCGTCAGCTACGAATGGGGCGAGTACATCAAGCGTTCCAAAGGCGGCGAGAACCAGGCAATGCTGATTGGCTGGAGCGGTGACAATGGTGATCCGGACAACTGGCTGAACGTGCTGTTCGGCTGCGACTCGCTGCAGGGCAACAACTTCTCCAAGTGGTGCGACAAGAAGTTCGACGGCATCGTCAAGGAAGCCAAGCGCACGACCGACCAGGGCAAGCGCACCGAACTGTACAAGCAGGCGCAACACGTCCTCAAAGACGCCGTTCCAATGACACCTATCGCTCACTCGACGGTGTTCCAACCTATGCGCGACAACGTGCAGGACTTCAAGATCAGCCCATTTGGCTTGAACTCCTTCTACGGCGTCAGCCTCAGCAAGTAAGGTGTTGCAACGGCGACGTTTCTGACGTCGCCGTTGCTTTATCTACCGAGAAAGCAGGAATCCGCCTACATCCAAATCCACTGCGTACTACAGCAGAGGGTTAGGACGCGTCGCCTTTTCCTACGAGTCTTTAGGACTCTACGCATTTACTGCCGGACCCACGGCTCATACCGTCGGGATCTGACCAGTTCATGCGTGGGCTCTCGGTTTTGCTGCACGCGATGGTTTGAGATCAATGATGCCTCTTCGCCCAAGGACGGGACGGCGGCGCATTGAAAAAACACTTGAATACGAGAAAAGGGAGCGTCATGCGCCATACCTTGGTTTTATCCGCATTGCTGGGCACCGGCTTGCTGGCCGCCACTTCCATCAGCCAGGCTGCCAATAACAGCCTGATATTCTGCTCCGAAGGCAGCCCCGCAGGCTTCGACACCGCGCAGTACACGACCGCGACCGATAACGACGCCGCCGAGCCGTTGTACAACCGTTTGGCAGAGTTTGAAAAAGGCGCCACCAACGTCGTACCAGGCCTGGCCACTCGCTGGGATATTTCCGAGGACGGTCTCACGTACACCTTTCACCTGCGCGAAGGGGTGAAATTTCACACGACCAAATACTTCACGCCGACCCGTGATTTCAACGCCGATGACGTGTTGTTTACGTTTAATCGCATGCTGGATCCACAGCAACCTTTCCGTAAGGCTTATCCGACCGAGTTCCCGTATTTCAACGGAATGAGCCTGAACAAGAACATCGTCAAGGTCGAAAAGACCGATCCGTTGACCGTGGTGATGACGCTCAACAGCGTAGACGCCGCGTTCATCCAGAACATCGCCATGAGCTTTGCCTCGATCCTGTCCGCCGAGTACGCCGACAAGCTGATGGCCGAGGGCAAGCCGAGCGACATCAACCAGAAGCCGATCGGCACTGGCCCGTTTGTGTTCAAGAGTTACCAGAAAGATTCCAACATCCGTTACACCGGCAACAAACATTACTGGGACCCGAGCAGGGTCAAGCTCGACAACCTGATTTTTGCCATCAACACCGACGCGTCGGTGCGCGTGCAAAAGCTTAAGGCCGACGAGTGCCAGATCACACTGCACCCTCGCCCTGCTGACGTGGCGGCGTTGAAAAACGACCCGACACTCAAGCTCATCGAGAAGCCTGGCTTCAACCTCGGTTACATCGCCTACAACGTGCGCCACAAACCTTTCGACCAGCTCGAAGTGCGCCAGGCACTGGACATGGCGGTGAACAAGCAAGGCATTCTCAACGCCGTTTACCAGGGCGCGGGGCAACTGGCGGTCAACGCCATGCCACCGACCCAGTGGTCCTACGACGAGACCATTAAAGACGCCGCCTACAACCCGGTAAAAGCCAAGGAAATGCTCAAGGCTGCCGGCGTCAAGGAAGGCACTGAAATCACCCTCTGGGCCATGCCGGTCCAGCGTCCGTATAACCCCAACGCCAAGTTGATGGCCGAGATGCTCCAGGCTGACTGGGCGAAGATCGGCCTGAAGGTCAAGATCGTCAGTTACGAATGGGGCGAATACATCAAGCGCACCAAGAATGGCGAACACGACATCAGCCTGATCGGCTGGACCGGTGACAATGGGGACCCGGACAACTGGCTCGGCACGCTCTACAGCTGCGACGCCATTGGCGGTAACAACTACTCCATGTGGTGTGATCCGGCTTACGACAAGCTGATCAAGCAGGCCAAAGTCGTCACCGACCGCGACCAGCGCACCGCGCTCTACAAACAGGCGCAACAGTACCTCAAGCAGCAGGTGCCGATTACGCCAGTCGCCCACTCGACGATTAACCAGCCGTTGAGCGCCAAAGTCGAAGGATTCAAGGTGAGTCCGTTCGGTCGCAACGTGTTCTCGGGTGTCAGCATAGAAAAATAACCGATTAGCCAAGAAATGCTGGGGGCGGATTCAGCCCTCACGCAAGCTTATTGCCTTAATTCGCCAAATTGGCATGCAGCAAACGTTTGCATTGCTTTGAATGAGCGCAATACCTAATAGCCGGATCACAAAAAAAGACCGGTATAAAAAAAGAGTTAAAGGAGCTTTACCGATGAAACTGAGCAGCACTGCGTTATTGGCCTTGGCCATCAGCAGTATCACCGCCACGGCTTACGCAGAAACCCAGAGCCAGGACTTCACCCCAGTGACGGTCAACACCAAAAGCGCACAAGCCGACGCAACCGGCTTTGTCGAAGGTCAATCGATCAGCGGCACCACGCGCAACTGGTACGCCAACGAACAACTGAAACGGGGTGGCAAGTTCCTTTACAAGAAAGACGGCGTTTCGACCCCGACTGATCGTCGCATCAACTGGGTTCAGGGCACGATCGTCAAGTACAACTCCGGCTTCACCGAAGGCGCCGTAGGTTTCAGCACCGAAGTAGCGGCCTACAACGCTGTTGCTCTGGAACGTGATCGCGAGAGCCTGGCCTCCAACAACGGTGGCGCACCGGGCTCTCGTCCTGGCGCGGGCAACAACCGTACCCTGACCAAAGAAGGCGGCGACGCTCAAGGTCAGTGGAGCAAGCTGGGCCTGGCCAACGTCAAGGCGCGCGTCTCCAACACTACTCTGACCGCCGGCCGCATGAACTTCAGCAGCCCGCAGGTCGACGTCATCGGCAACCGTGCACTGCCATCGAGCTTCGAAGGGATCGCGATCCACAGCGAAGAGCTGAACAACCTGGCCTTCGATCTGGCGACCTTCGACCGCGTTTCGCCACGTACCGAAGAAAGCCTGAGCAAATTCCGCTCCGAGTACGCTGACAAAATCATTGAAGTCGACCACGTGAGCACGGCGGGTATCAGCTACCAGCCGTTCGCCAGCCTGACCACCAGCCTGTGGGGCACCCAGGCCGAAGATATGTGGAACCAGTACTACTTCGGCGCCACCCACGTTCTGGGTGACAGCTCTGTATTGAGCCTGACCACTGGCCTGAACTACTACAAAACCGTAGACGAAGGGAAAGCCAAGCTGGGCCAGATCGACAACAACACCTACTCCCTGTCGTTCGGCCTGACCCACCAGGCCCACAGTCTGACCTTCTCGTATCAGGAAGTGAACGGTAACGAGTACTTCGACTACCTGCACGAAACCAACGGCATCTACCTGGCCAACTCCCTGCTCTCGGACTTCAACGGCCCGAACGAGAAGTCCTTCCAGATTGCCTACGGTCTGAACATGGCCGAATACGGCGTGCCAGGCTTGAAATTCAATATCTATCAGGCTCGTGGCTGGGGTATCGACGGTACTCACTACAAAGGCGGCGCCTACGACAGCGTGCTGACTATGGATGGCGAAACCCACTACGAATACGGCATCGGTTCTTCGTACGCCATTCAGAGTGGTCCGCTCAAGGCCACGACTGTTCGCGCAACCTATACCGCTCACCGTGCCAGCGAAAACCAGGCTGACGGCAGCGTCAACGAGTTCCGTCTCGTGACCACCATCCCGTTCAATATTTTGTAAAACGCCAACCTGCGGCTGACTCATCACGAGTCGGCCGTTCGGTTTTCTTCGCTCAACCGATTGCAGAGGGTTCTTGATGAAAATGCTTCCCCTACGTGCGGCCATCGCGGCCGCATTGCTAAGTGTCGCTGTTGGCGCCTCGGCCAAACCGCTGGTGGTTTGCACCGAAAACAGTCCGGAAGGCTTCGACACGGCGCTATACACGACCGCAGTCACATCTGACGCCGCGGCTGAAACCCTCTTCAATCGCCTGGCGGACTTCAAGCCCGGCACCACCGAAGTGATTCCGGCGCTGGCCGAGTCCTGGGACATCAGCGAAGACGGCCTGAACTACACGTTCCACCTGCGCAAAGGCGTCAAGTTTCACACCACCGAATATTTCAAGCCGACCCGCGACATGAATGCCGACGACGTGCTTTGGAGCTTCCAGCGCCAACTGGACCCGAATCACCCGTGGCACAAACAATCGAGCGTGGGCTTCCCGTACTTTGAAAGCATGGGCTTCAAGGAACTGCTCAAGAGCGTCGAAAAAGTTGACGACAACACCGTCAAGTTCACGCTGAACCGTCGCGAAGCGCCGTTCCTGGCCGACATCGCCATGGCGTTCGCTTCGATCTACTCTGCCGAGTATGCCGATCAGCTGCTCAAGGCCAACAAAACGGACGACCTGAACAACAAGCCGATCGGCACCGGCCCGTTCGTTTTCCAGCGCTACAACAAGGACGCACAGGTCCGTTTCAAGGCCAACGCGGAGTACTTCCGTGGCAAGCCGCCGGCTGACGCGCTGATCCTGGCCATCGCCACCGACAACAACGTGCGCCTGCAAAAGCTCAAGGCCAACGAGTGCCAGATCGCGCTGTATCCGAAACCGGATGACATCCCGAGCATCAAGAAAGACACCAACCTCAAGGTTGATGAAATGAACGCGATGACCGTTTCGTACATCGCCATGAACACCTCGCACAAGTACATGAGTGATGTGCGGGTGCGCAAAGCCATCGACATCGCCTTCGATAAAGAAGCGGCTGTCAACGCGCTGTTTGGCAAAGGCAATGCTACCGTTGCGGTCAACCCGTACCCGGACACCTTGCTGGGCTATAACCATAAACTGACCAACCCACCCCGTGACCTGGACAAGGCTCGCGCCCTGCTCAAGGACGCCGGTGTGCCGGAAGGGACCGTATTCACCCTGTTCACCCGCAATGGTGGTGGTGCGACCAATCCGAATCCGATGCTTGCCGCTCAGATGATGCAAGCTGACCTGGCCAAGATCGGCATCAAGCTCGACATCCGCGTCATGGAGTGGGGCGAAATGCTTAAACGCGCTAAAAATGGCGAGCACGACATGGTGGCCGCCGGATGGGCGGGCGACAACGGCGACCCGGATAACTTTCTGACGCCTATGCTCAGTTGCGAGGCCGCCAAAAACGGCGAAAACTACGCGCGCTGGTGCAATGAGAAGTTTCAGACGCTGCTCGATGGAGCACGGGCTAAAGTAGACCCGACGGAACGCGCAGCGCTCTATGAGCAAGCACAGGAGATTTTCAACCAGGACCAGCCATGGATCAGCATGGCGCATACCCGTATGTTTACTGCAATGCGCAAGAACGTAGAGGGCTATCACATTAGCCCCCTTACCACGAATAACTTCGCCACCACCCAGGTGAAGTAAATAAGAAAACTCCCGGTGTCCCTGACTCCAGGGATACCAGGCACGCCTAACCGGCTGATGAGGTACACCACAAGATGTTTAGTTTTATTGCCCGCCGATTGGGGTTATTGATCCCCACGTTCTTCGGCATCACCTTGCTGACTTTCGCGTTGATTCGCATGATTCCTGGCGACCCCGTGGAAGTAATGATGGGCGAACGTCGCGTCGACCCCGAAATGCATGCTCAGGCAATGGAACGCCTTGGTCTTAACAAACCGCTGTATGCCCAATACCTGGATTACGTTGGCAAACTGGCCCACGGCGATCTCGGAGAATCCTTGCGTACCCGTGAAAGTGTGTGGAGCGAATTCAAGTCCCTGTTCCCCGCCACCTTCGAACTGTCCATGGCCGCCCTGCTGTTCGCTGGCGTCCTCGGGCTGCTGGCCGGGGTGATCGCGGCACTCAAGCGAGGGTCCCTGTTCGACCATGGGGTAATGGGCATCTCCCTTGCGGGATATTCGATGCCGATCTTCTGGTGGGGCCTGATTCTGATCATGTTCTTCTCGGTGACCCTGGGATGGACGCCGGTATCCGGGCAGAACGACCTGCTTATCGACATCGAGCGCCCGACAGGTTTCATGCTGATCGATACCTGGCTCAGCGATGAACCCGGTGCCCTGCTCGACTACCTGCACCACCTGATTCTGCCCGCGATCGTTTTGGGCACCATTCCGCTGGCGGTGATCGCACGGATGACCCGTTCTTCGATGCTCGAAGTGCTGCGTGAGGATTACATCCGCACCGCCCGCGCCAAAGGCCTGTCGCCGGCACGCGTGGTATTCGTCCACGGCCTGCGCAATGCCCTGATCCCGGTGCTGACCGTGGTCGGCCTGCAAGTCGGCACCCTGTTGGCCGGTGCGGTCCTGACCGAAACCATCTTCTCCTGGCCGGGCATCGGCAAATGGCTGATCGAAGCCATTGGCGCGCGGGATTATCCCGTGGTGCAGAACGGCATCCTGCTAATTGCCTGCATTGTGATTCTGGTCAACTTCGTGGTGGATATCCTCTACGGCTTTGCCAACCCACGCATTCGTCACCAGCGCTGAGATCAAGACTAATGAGCACTCCAATCCCCTCAGTAGCAGTCGATCAAAGCCTGCTTTATCCATCGCCGTACAAAGAGTTCTGGCAAGCGTTCTCGAAGAACAAAGGTGCTGTCGCCGGCCTGCTGTTCATGATCCTCGTGGTGTTCTGCGCACTGTTCGCGCCATGGGTTGCCCCACACAACCCGAGCGAACAATTTCGCGACTTCCTGCTGACGCCGCCGGCCTGGCTGGAAGGTGGACAGATTCAGTTCCTGTTCGGCACCGATGAGCTGGGGCGTGACCTGCTGTCACGTCTGATCACCGGTTCACGCCTGTCGCTGCTGATCGGTATGTCGTCGGTGGTCATGTCGCTGATTCCCGGCATTCTGCTGGGTCTGTTCGCCGGGTTCTTCCCGCGCGCGCTCGGCCCGACCATCATGCGTCTGATGGACATCATGCTGGCCCTGCCGTCCTTGCTGCTGGCTGTGGCGATTGTCGCCATCCTCGGCCCTGGCCTGATCAACACCATTATCGCCATCGCCGTGGTTTCGTTGCCGTCCTATGTTCGTCTGACCCGCGCGGCGGTGATGGGCGAACTGAACCGCGACTACGTGACCGCCGCACGCCTGGCCGGTGCCGGTTTGCCACGCCTGATGTTCGTCACTGTGCTGCCCAACTGCATGGCGCCACTGATCGTTCAGGCGACCTTGAGCTTCTCTTCGGCGATTCTCGATGCTGCGGCACTGGGCTTCCTCGGCCTTGGTGTGCAACCGCCAACCCCTGAGTGGGGCACCATGCTGGCTTCGGCTCGCGACTACATCGAACGCGCCTGGTGGGTAGTCAGCCTGCCTGGTTTGACCATTTTGCTCAGCGTGCTGGCAATCAACCTGATGGGCGACGGTCTGCGCGATGCGCTGGATCCGAAACTCAAGAACGCCGCCTGAGGAGATTCAAATGTCACTGTTAGAAATCAAGAATCTCAGCGTTCGCTTCGGCGACGCCAATGCTGTTCCGGTGGTCGACGGTCTCGACATTACCGTGGACAAGGGCGAAGTCCTGGCCATCGTCGGCGAATCGGGTTCCGGCAAGTCCGTGACCATGATGGCGCTGATGGGCCTGATCGATCATCCGGGAATCGTTACCGCCGACGCGCTGAATTTCGACGGCAAGAACATGCTCAAGCTCAGCAACCGTCAGCGCCGGAAAATCGTCGGTAAAGACCTGGCCATGGTCTTCCAGGACCCGATGACCGCGCTGAACCCGAGCTACACCGTCGGTTTCCAGATCGAAGAAGTGCTGCGTCTGCACCTGAAAATGTCCGGCAAGCAAGCCCGCAAGCGCGCCATCGAACTGCTGGAAAAAGTAGAAATCCCGGGCGCTGCCAGCCGTATGGACGCCTACCCGCACCAACTGTCCGGTGGTATGAGCCAGCGTGTGGCGATTGCCATGGCGATTGCCGGTGAACCGAAACTGCTGATCGCCGACGAACCGACCACCGCGCTCGACGTGACGATTCAGGCGCAGATCATGGACCTGCTGTTGGCGTTGCAGAAAGAGCAGAACATGGGCCTGGTGCTGATCACTCACGACCTCGCGGTGGTGGCCGAAACCGCCCAGCGCGTGTGCGTGATGTACGCCGGCCAAGCGGTCGAAGTCGGTCAAGTGCCACAGCTGTTCGACATTCCGGCGCACCCGTACAGCGAAGCGCTGCTCAAGGCGATTCCGGAACACAGCCTCGGTGCCACGCGCCTGGCTACGCTGCCTGGCATCGTTCCCGGTCGTTATGACCGTCCGCAAGGCTGCCTGCTGTCGCCACGCTGCCCGTATGTGCAGGACAACTGCCGCGCGCAACGTCCGGCCCTTGACCCGAAAAGCAACAGCCTCGCCCGCTGCTTCTACCCGCTTAATCAGGAGGTGGCGTAATGGCCGTCGTACTTACCGCCCGCAACCTGACCCGTCACTACGAAGTGTCCCGCGGCCTGTTCAAAGGCCACGCGACCGTGCGTGCCCTGAACGGTGTGTCGTTTGAACTGGAAGCCGGCAAGACCCTCGCGGTCGTCGGCGAATCGGGCTGCGGCAAATCCACCCTGGCCCGTGCCCTGACACTGATCGAAGAACCGTCCTCCGGCTCCTTGAAAATCGCCGGGCAGGAAGTCGCCGGTGCCAACAAGTCCGAGCGCAAGCAACTGCGCAAAGACGTACAGATGGTGTTCCAGAGCCCTTACGCCTCGTTGAACCCACGGCAGAAGGTCGGTGATCAACTGGCCGAGCCGCTGTTGATCAACACCAACCTGAGCGCCTCGGAACGTCGCGAGAAAGTTCAGGCGATGATGAAGCAGGTGGGTTTGCGTCCTGAGCACTACCAGCGTTATCCGCACATGTTCTCCGGTGGTCAACGCCAGCGGATCGCTCTCGCTCGCGCAATGATGCTGCAGCCCAAAGTGTTGGTCGCGGACGAACCGACCTCGGCGCTGGACGTATCGATTCAGGCGCAGGTGCTGAACCTGTTCATGGACCTGCAACAAGAGTTCAACACGGCTTACGTGTTCATCTCCCACAACCTGGCGGTGGTGCAACACGTTGCCGATGACGTGATGGTGATGTACCTCGGTCGTCCGGTGGAAATGGGTCCGAAAAACGACATCTACAAACGCCCGCTGCACCCCTACACCCAAGCGTTGTTGTCGGCGACCCCGACCATTCACCCGGACCCGAACAAGCCGAAAATCAAGATCGTCGGCGAACTGCCCAACCCGCTGAACCCGCCGTCCGGCTGCGCTTTCCACAAGCGTTGCCCGTACGCCACCGAACGCTGCAGCACCGAAGAGCCGGCCCTGCGCCTGCTCGACAGCCGCCAGGTGGCATGCCACTACGCCGAGCAATTCCTCGACGGCGCAGCATAAAAATGTGGGAGCGAGCCGGCTCGCGAAGGCGGTCTTTCAGTCGGCAGTGATGTTGACTGAAATGACGCCTTCGCGAGCAGGCTCACTCCCACACGGTTTCTATCCCACCCTTCTGCAGGACTGCGCATTAGTCCGGCAGGAGGTTTTTTGTCTATCGTTTAAGCCCCTTCATCTTCGTCGCTGTTCGGCTCGTCTGTAGTCGAGTCATCATCGCCTTCGCTACCGCCCTGCCCTTTGTCCCCGCCCTCGGATTCAGATTTGGCGATCATCAGGTCCGTGTGCGTCACTTGCCCGCTCGAAGCGTGCTCCCCCTGATCCGGGCACTGCGCCCACGCCGCCGACATGCCAACGGACAGCATCACCAAAACCTTAAGCAACAGCACAACGCGTTGAAAAATGCTCATAACCGATTCCATCCTTCAAAAGTGAAGCGTGGGTGTCTGTCTGGCGCTGAATGAAATTTAGTTCCGATCAGCATTGTTCTCCAGATAGGACGCTAATGTATGGACGGAAATGCCATGGAACAGCAGATTGGTTTGGAATAACGCCTATAACCAGTTTAGCTAATTGAAACGGGGCGCTCAGCGAGACGCCAGGTAAATCAGCGGCATTGAGAAGCTCGCCAAACAGAGGAAAGGCTTGTATCGATAAGGTACGCATGAACCCGCAGCCGTATCAGAGACCTCATCCAGCGACTACGACGACACACGCTTTTGCATTGATCATTTCCAGACCAAACTATCGGCATTAGCTGGTGACTGTCAGCTCACCATCGCGAGCAAGTAGTGTTCACTTAAGCGAATGTTGTCCTTTGTAGGAGCGAGCTTGCTCCGGGCGGCGTTCCGACGATGGATGTCAGGGCAACGCGGTTCGTCAGGGAGTGAGCACTATCGTTGGTGTTTTTCGCGAGCGAGCTCGCTCCTACAGGGCACAAAAAAAGCCCCGCAGCTTTCGCAACGGGGCTTTGGGGTGTTCCGGCCTGGCGCTTAGTGATGCTCACGCGTCGCACGGAATTTCACGTCCGGCCAGCGTTCTTCCATCAACGCCAGGTTGACCCGGGTCGGCGCCAGGTAGGTCAGATGACCGCCACCGTCGACCGCGAGGTTTTCCACGGCCTTGACCCGGAACTCCTCGAACTTCTTCTTATCATCGCAATCGATCCAGCGCGCGGAATACACGGTGATCGGCTCGTACGAGCACTCGACCTTGTATTCCTCTTTCAAGCGGCTGGCGACCACATCGAACTGCAGCACACCGACGGCGCCCAGGATGATGTCGTTGCTGCGCTCGGGGAAGAACACCTGGGTCGCGCCCTCTTCCGCGAGTTGTTGCAGGCCCTGGCGCAGTTGCTTGGATTTCAGCGGGTCACGCAGGCGCACGCGACGGAACAGTTCCGGGGCGAAGTGCGGGATGCCGGTGAAGCCCAGGACTTCGCCTTCGGTGAAGGTGTCGCCAATCTGGATCGTGCCGTGGTTGTGCAGGCCGATGATGTCGCCGGCAAACGCTTCTTCCAGTTGCTCACGCTCGGAGGAGAAGAAGGTCAGCGCATCGCCGATCCGCACGTCTTTGCCGGTGCGCACGTGGCGCATTTTCATGCCTTTTTCGTACTTGCCGGAGCAGATCCGCATGAAGGCGATGCGGTCGCGGTGTTTCGGGTCCATGTTCGCCTGGATCTTGAACACGAAACCGGCGAATTTCTCTTCAACCGGCTCCACGGTGCGCTCGTTGGCGACACGGGCCAGCGGTTTCGGCGCCCAGTTGACCACGGCGTCGAGCACGTGATCGACACCAAAGTTGCCCAGCGCAGTACCGAAGAATACCGGGGTCAGTTGGCCGTCGAGGAATTCCTGCTGGTTGAATTCGTGACAGGCGCCCTGCACCAGTTCCAGCTGATCGACAAAGCGATCGTACTCGTCGCCCAAGTGCGCGCGGGCTTCATCGGAGTCGAGTTTCTCGATGATTTTCACATCGGTACGCTCGTGGCCATGGCCAGCGGTGTACACGATGATGTAGTCGTCGGCGAGGTGATAAACGCCCTTGAAGTCGCGGTAGCAACCGATCGGCCAGGTGATCGGCGCAGCCTTGATCTTCAGGACCGCTTCGATTTCGTCGAGCAGTTCGATCGGGTCGCGGATATCACGGTCGAGTTTGTTGATGAAGCTGACGATCGGCGTGTCGCGCAGACGGCAGACGTCCATCAGCGCGATGGTACGTGGCTCTACACCCTTACCGCCGTCGAGGACCATCAAGGCCGAGTCCACCGCCGTCAGGGTGCGGTAAGTATCTTCGGAGAAGTCTTCGTGGCCAGGGGTGTCGAGCAGGTTGATCATGTGATCGCGATACGGGAACTGCATGACCGACGTGGTAATGGAAATACCCCGTTGTTTTTCCATTTCCATCCAGTCGGAGGTGGCATGGCGGTCAGACTTGCGAGATTTCACCGTGCCAGCAATCGCAATCGCCTTGCCCATCAGCAAGAGCTTCTCGGTGATGGTGGTTTTACCGGCATCGGGGTGGGAAATAATGGCGAAAGTGCGGCGTTTCGCGACTTCGGCGGCCTGTTTGGTCATGGGAAATCGCCTGGCAGGTGATTCAAAAAAGGGCGGCGAGTATAGCGCAAACAGACATCTACAGACCACCGTTCGCCCTGTAGCAGCTGCCGAGCCTGCGAGGCTGCGTTCGGCGGCGCAGCCGTCGTAAAACCAGACGCTGCGGTGTATCCGGCAGACCCAGTGTGTCGACTCTACGACGGCTGCGCCGCCGGACGCAGCCTCGCAGGCTCGGCAGCTGCTACACCGGCAAACGAGATCCGGGGTGGCTAAATGCTGCTAAATATGGAACCTTTTAAAAGGTGCAGACGTCCACTCCCCTGTTATGGCACTCGTATCAGGGGCTGAAAAATCAGCAAGTTAGCCTGACGAGGCTGCGCTTATGGCTCGATACGCCGTACGCCTTCCCCCTGTAGGAGCGAGCTCGCTCGCGATGGACGTCAACGATAACGCGTGTTGTCTGGATATACGCGTTGCCTGCATGTTTTTCGCGAGCAAGCTCGCTCCTACAAGGAACGCGCTCGGCATGAAGAGCTGCTTCTCGCGAACGTTTTTTTACCCGGCAGCCAGCAATGGCCTGCCACACGGGACTGCGTTCGCCGACAAAGAAAAAAGGAGTCCGCCTGTGGCTATTCGCTATGGCAAAGGGCTGATAGGAGGTGCGGTTGTCGTCGCCCTCCTGGCCCTGCTGGTCCACTGGATTGGCATCAACACGATCGAACATTACCGCGACGATTTGTTGTTTTACCTGCAAGCTCATCTGCTTCTCGTCCTCGTTTCCATGCTGGCCGCCCTTGTTGTGGGCATCCCCGCCGGCATCTTCCTCAGCCGCCCGACCATGGTGGACCGTGCTGAGCGCTTCATGCAGATCTTCAACATCGGCAACACCGTGCCGCCTCTTGCCGTACTCGCCATCGCCCTGGGAATCCTCGGCATCGGCAGTGGCCCTGCGATCTTCGCCCTGTTCCTCGCCTCGCTGTTGCCGATCGTGCGCAACACCTATGAAGGCCTGAAAAACGTTCAAGGTTCGCTCAAGGAAGCGGCCGTCGGCATCGGCATGACGCCCACTCAAGTGTTGTGGCGAGTCGAATTACCGAACGCGGTGCCGATCATCATCGGCGGTGTACGCATCGCCCTGGCGATCAACGTCGGCACCGCACCGCTGGCGTTCCTGATTGGTGCCAACAGCCTGGGCAGCCTGATTTTCCCCGGCATCGCCCTGAACAATCAGCCGCAACTGCTGCTCGGCGCGGCCTGCACCGCCCTGCTGGCCTTGCTGCTCGACGGCCTGGTGACACTCGCCAGCCGCCTTTGGCTCGAACGCGGCCTGCGCCCGTCTTAAGCCCGCAAAGGAATCAACATGAAAGCTCTTTTTCTAAAAGGCGGTAGCTTATTTTTAGGCTGCGCCCTGCTGTTCGCAGGATTTGCCCAAGCCGCTGAAAAACCGGTGATCCGCATCGGCGCCCGGGTGTTCACCGAACAAACCCTGCTGGCGGAAATCACCGCCCAATACCTGCGCACCAAGGGTTACGACACCCAGGTGACTGGCGGCCTGGGTAGCAACCTGGCCCGCAGCGCCCACGAAAGTGGCCAACTGGACCTGATGTGGGAATACACCGGCGTGTCGCTGGTGGCTTACAACCACATCACGGAAAAACTCGATAGCGCTCAGTCCTACGCCAAGGTGAAAGAACTCGACGCGAAAAAAGGCCTGATCTGGCTCACCCCGTCGAAATTCAGCAACACCTACGCCCTGGCCCTGCCGGAAAACACCGCGAAGGCCTACCCGCAGATCAACACCATCAGCGAGCTGAACACGGTGTTGCAGGCTGAGGCGAAAACCAATCATCTGGTGGCGCTGGATACCGAGTTCGCCAACCGCTCCGATGGTTTGGCTGGCATGGTCGACCTGTACGGCATGAACCTGACTCGCAAAAACATCCGCCAGATGGATGCCGGGCTGGTCTACACCGCCCTGCGTAACGGCCAGGTGTTTGCCGGCCTGGTGTACACCACCGATGGCCGATTGAACGCTTTCAAACTCAAGTTGCTTGAAGACGACAAGCACTACTTCCCGGACTACACCGCCGCGCCGGTGGTGCGTCAGGTTTACCTCGACGCCCATCCGAAACTCGCCGAAGAACTCAAGCCGCTGGCCGAACTGTTCGACGACGCCAACATGCGCCAGCTCAACGCACGGGTCGATGTCGATCACGAAAGCCCTTCATCGGTTGCCGCAGACTTTCTGCGCCAGCATCCGTTGAACTAAGGAGGAAAAGTCATGGAATTTCTGAGCGCCTTTTCCCATCTCGACTGGCCGCTGGTGCTGCACCTGACAGGGCAGCACATCACCCTGGTCGGCATCGCCGTAACCCTGGCAATCATCGTTGGCGTGCCACTGGGCATCCTGATGACGCGTTTCCCGACGCTCGCCGGCCCTTTGCAGGCCAGCGCCACGGTGCTGCTGACCGTGCCGTCGATTGCGCTGTTCGGCCTGCTGCTGCCGTTCTATTCCAAATTCGGCCAGGGCCTGGGCCCGATGCCTGCAATTACGGCGGTGTTTTTGTATTCGCTGCTGCCGATCATGCGCAACACCTACCTGGCGCTGACCGGCGTCGACCCGGGCATTCGCGAAGCCGCACGCGGCATCGGCATGACCTTCGGCCAGCGCCTGCGCATGGTTGAACTGCCGATCGCGGTGCCCGTGATCCTCGCTGGCGTGCGCACCGCCGTGGTCATGAACATTGGTGTCATGACCATTGCTGCGACCATCGGCGCCGGTGGCCTCGGTGTACTCATTCTCGCTTCCATCAGCCGCAGCGACATGTCGATGCTGATCGTTGGTGCCGTGCTGGTCAGTCTCCTGGCCATCTTCGCCGACCTGCTTCTGCAATGGCTGCAACGCTCGCTGACTCCAAAAGGACTCCTGAAATGATCGAACTTCAACACCTCAGCAAGACCTTCCAAAGCAACGGCAAAGAGGTGAAAGCCGTGGACTCGGTAAGCCTGACCGTCAATGAAGGCGAGATCTGTGTGTTCCTCGGACCATCGGGTTGCGGCAAAAGCACCACGCTGAAGATGATCAACCGTTTGATCAAGCCGACCTCGGGCAAGATCCTGATCAACGGCGAGGACACCACTGACCTCGACGCTGTCACCCTGCGTCGTAACATCGGTTATGTGATCCAGCAGATCGGTCTGTTCCCGAACATGACCATCGAGGAAAACATCACCATCGTTCCGCGCCTGCTGGGCTGGGGCAAACAGAAATGCCACGATCGTGCCCGCGAGTTGATGAGCATGATCAAGCTCGAGCCCAAGCAGTACCTGAATCGCTATCCACATGAGCTATCGGGCGGTCAGCAGCAGCGGATCGGTGTGATTCGTGCGTTGGCAGCGGATGCGCCTCTGCTGTTGATGGACGAACCGTTCGGCGCGGTCGACCCGATCAACCGCGAAATGATCCAGAACGAGTTTTTCGAGATGCAGCGTGCGCTGAACAAGACCGTGATCATGGTCAGCCACGATATCGACGAGGCGATCAAACTGGGGGACAAGATCGCGATCTTCCGTGCGGGCAAACTGCTGCAGATCGACCATCCGGACACCCTGCTCGCGCACCCGGTGGATGACTTTGTCAGCAACTTCGTCGGTCAGGACAGCACGCTCAAGCGTCTGTTGCTGGTCAAAGCCGAGGACGCGGCGGACAACGCGCCGTCGGTGAACCCGCAGACGCCTGTGGTCGAAGCCCTGGAATTGATGGACGAACTGGACCGCCGCTACGTGGTGGTCACTTGCGCTGAAAACAAAGCCCTGGGATACGTGCGTCGTCGCGACCTGCACCGTCAGACCGGCACTTGCGCGCAATACCTGCGCGAGTTCAACGCTACCGCGGCGTTTGACGAGCATTTGCGCATCCTGTTGTCGCGCATGTACGAGTTCAATCGCTCGTGGTTGCCGGTGATGGATGCCGAGCGGGTGTTCCTGGGTGAAGTGACGCAGGAATCGATTGCAGAATATTTGAGTTCCGGCAAGTCCCGTGGGGGCAAGACCAGCATTGTTTCGCCGGCCGAGACGGCGGTCGCCTGAGCTGACGCCTTCGCGGGCAAGCCTCGCTCCTACAGGTGCAGTGTTACGGCATGCATCAAACCTGTAGGAGCGAGGCTTGCCCGCGAATGGGGCACCACAAATACCCGCTGAATCCCCTCAAATACCCCTCCACAGGGAACATCACACTGTCACGCAGGTCGGTTACATCAGTAGCTGTCCGGGACCGCACGACGGATGCGTGCAAAAACGCGACATTTTTTGTTGATCTCAAGCCCCTCACGCCCTAAAGTTCGCGCCGAACGTCCATGCTGGAAACGATCCATCCGGCTCAAGTACTGACGACGAGACAGCAAGGCCAAGGGAAGCACCGCCTCCCATGGCCTTTTTGCTTTCGGCGACATGCCTTGGGAAGTAGGCGAACCAAAGTGGGGATACGGAGGACGTTCATTTGCACCCATTGTTAATTTCAGTTTGCCAGTAGGAGTTCCCAGCATGTCGATCAACGTCGAAGACTATTTCGCACGTGAAACCTTTCAGAAAATGAAAGCGTTCGCCGACAAACAAGAGACCCCGTTCGTGGTGATCGACACCGCGATGATCAGCCAGGCCTATGACGACCTGCGCGCCGGTTTCGAATTCGCCAAGGTTTACTACGCGGTCAAGGCCAACCCGGCCGTCGAAATCATCGACCTGCTCAACGAGAAAGGCTCGAACTTCGACATCGCGTCGATCTACGAGCTCGACAAGGTCATGAACCAGGGCGTCGGCCCGGATCGCATCAGCTACGGCAACACCATCAAGAAATCCAAGGACATTCGCTACTTCTACGAGAAGGGCGTGCGTCTGTATGCCACCGACTCCGAAGCCGACTTGCGCAACATCGCCAAGGCCGCACCGGGTTCGAAAGTTTACGTGCGCATCCTCACCGAAGGCTCGACCACCGCTGACTGGCCTTTGTCGCGCAAATTCGGCTGCCAGACCGACATGGCCATGGACCTGCTGATCCTCGCCCGCGACCTGGGCCTGGTGCCTTACGGCATCTCGTTCCACGTCGGCTCGCAACAGCGCGACATCAGCGTTTGGGACGCGGCGATCGCCAAGGTCAAAGTGATCTTCGAACGCCTGAAAGAAGAAGACGGCATCCACCTGAAGTTGATCAACATGGGCGGCGGCTTCCCGGCCAACTACATCACCCGCACCAACAGCCTGGAAACCTACGCCGAAGAAATCATCCGTTTCCTCAAGGAAGACTTCGGTGATGACCTGCCGGAAATCATCCTGGAGCCAGGCCGTTCGTTGATCGCCAACGCCGGCATCCTGGTCAGCGAAGTGGTATTGGTCGCGCGTAAATCCCGTACCGCCGTCGAGCGATGGGTGTACACGGATGTGGGCAAATTCTCCGGCCTGATCGAAACCATGGACGAAGCCATCAAGTTCCCGATCTGGACCGAGAAGAAAGGCGAGATGGAAGAAGTCGTCATCGCCGGCCCCACCTGCGACAGCGCCGACATCATGTACGAAAACTACAAGTACGGTCTGCCGCTGAACCTGGCAATTGGTGATCGTTTGTACTGGTTGTCGACCGGCGCTTACACCACCAGTTACAGCGCGGTTGAATTCAATGGCTTCCCGCCGCTGAAGTCGTTTTACGTGTAACTACCGCTAGCTGAAAACAAAAGGTCCATGACATGTCATGGACCTTTTTTTATGGCCGGGACCATTGTTGCATTCGGTCAGCCATCGACTTGACCTCTTTCAGCACGTGCTCGACCTGCGCCAGGACGCAATTCAATTGCGAGAGTTTCATGGTCGGTTTGACGTCCCGTAACTCACGCTCTGCAGTTATCAGAAAGCTGCACATTGCAAAGAGGAAGTCGTTCAGATTGTGAATGGCAGAACAGGCATCCGTTTTGATCGCGAACAGTTCGCGCAGATGCTCATTCGCCCGGGCCTGACGCGCCTGCGCAGAACTGCCTGGACTGGAGGTATCCTTCGTGCCCGGGAGACTTGATCCACTGCCCACGTACCAGGCTTCAATCCGGGAATAGTGCGAATGGCACTCACACGGTTGCAAGGTCAACGACCTGAAAAAACGCTCAAACACGTTGTGGATATCAAGAGCCAATTCCTTTGGCACAGCCTTGAAATCCAACAGCGCGGAAGTGGTTCGACCCAAACGGTGGAACAGTTCGAAAGTCAGGCCTTTCACATCCGTAGGAGGAAACCAGATCCACCACTGGGAACCGGAGAGGCTGAAACGCTTGAAATCCAAGGCGCGGATACGGACACGCCTACCGTTGCGAGGCATTTCTTTTGCTACTTTTCGGCATTCGTCGGCAAATTCAGCGATATGGCTCAAACTCTCATTACACACTTTACCCAGCGCGCCAATATCAGCCTCTAGCCGCTCCAGGTAACCGGTACTGAATGAAGCCAATACCTTAAGGCGCTCGGCATCGGGGGGAGTGGTCAGCACATGCCCCTGACGTTGCAAGTAATCTGAATAGCTTTTTAACTGATCCAACGTGGAGGGAAGTGCGCGGAGAAAATTAAAGTATTTTCTCAAAGCGCCAAAATGCCGCTCCGCGAGCAGGAATTCATACATGGGAAATAACCTGATGGGTATCAGGCAGGGCGTCATCATCCTCGTGGGACGAGCCCCCTGCCATCAGTGAACGCTATCGTTACGGCCGTGATAAAGGCGTCAGAAAACCGATGAACAGGCCTGCTTCTCTTATCGCACTGGCGCTGCGCATCGCGACATCACCCACCTTGTTTCCCTCCACAATGGCCAGGAATTGCTTGAACGCGGCGTCAGCCTGCTTGTACTCGCCAACATAACGATTGCGTTGCTCATCCAGCGCATGGATCAAGTGAATAAACTCGACCTTGCCGAGCAACTGATCAATATCCTTGTCTTTCTGCGCAATCTTCCGGCCAAGCTCATTAATCTTTTCCTGAAGCTTGTTACTTTCATTGATCATGGCGATGAACGTAATACCGCTGCCGATATTGGTCATGGCTTTTTTCAGCTCTTCGATCGCAAACATCACGATCTGAGCTTGCGGTGGTGCCATGCCCAGCTCTTTGAGCTTTTCAATGGTCAACGCAATGTCTTTACCGATTTTTTCGATGCCGGCTTGTTCAATAGCGCTGATTGCATCCGATAGAACCTTGAGTTCGCCCTGAAGCTTGGTCCGGACCTCGCCTAACGCTTGCCTGGCCTCCCTGGCATCGAGCTGGTCCTTTTCCAGACCTGCGATGTAGCCCAGCGTGATGCGCTGGTCATACCCGTCACTGATGTTGGCCAAGCGAGTACTCACTTTGCCCGCCTCGTTGCGAGTAATGGCGAACATCTCCTTCAAGTCCGCTACGAGATCTTCCTCAATCTCGTCAAATTCCTCAGTGCCCTCCACGGCCCCCGTCAGCTCCTTTTCATGAGCAACCAGCTTACGAACCACGGATTCCAGGCCCATCTTGCTGTTGAGGCTGGCCTCTCGCAGATCGCGGGCCGCGGCACTGACATCGCCGAGCAACCTTTTGAAGCGATCGAATACACCCGGCAGGTAATTGAGCCGGATAAAAAGCGCTTCGGCGGCGACGGCATCGTTGCGCATTGCGTAATGACTGTCCTTCATTACCTGAAGGTTCAATGCCGGGTAATCACGTTTACTGGAAAAAGACTTCATTTTTGGCACCACCATTCCCTGGTTTTGGCCGTCATCCCGATCGGCCTCCTTGAACACTTCAATCAACAGGTCTGCATCGTTGTGGATTTGCACCCAAGGGCCAACGACCTCCCGGAATGCCGACATGAATCGTCTCAGCGTCAGCGCATCGGTGATCCCCGCCATGGCTGTCGAAGACTCATCGACATAACGATGCATCACATTCCAGACATGCATAAGATTCTGAGTTGCCAGATCAGCATCGATGGCAATCACCGTCAGGTTTTGCAGGTCCTGCTCTACACGTTTCAACGAACCTAGGGTCTGATTCATGTTACTCAGGACTTCAATATCCTTGTCCTGCAACGCGTTGAGCGCTTTGCGCGCGTTTCGTACTGCCTCAGCCTCTACGCCGTAGTAAATGGCCATCCCCAAACCAAAAATATTCAACCCGGCCGCCGAACTTAAAGCCTTGTCGACCAATGCCTGATATTGGGTGTTCTTTTCCAGAATCTCTGCGGCTCGACGGGCGATCACTTCATCAAGTTTTTTCACTTCGACTGGATAGGCATTGGTTTGAATCAGTGCCACTCTCAGTTTGATGCCTGGAAGCACTTTTTCTCGCAGATCATAACCAAACTTGTCCAGGTCAGTTTTTATGCCACGGACGTTTTCCAGATTGGATGTCACCCGTTCGAATATTTTACCCAGATAAAACTTCATGTCCGGAATTGTGTCCGACTCCAGTTCTATCCCGGGAAACCTGTCGCCCATCTCAAGTTGTAATTGCTTCAGTTGCTCCAGTGTTTTGACATTATATTTTTCAAGCAGTGGCCCGGACTTGAGATCAAGGTAGACGTCCTCCATGTCTTTGCCATAGCGCTGCATGCTGGCGCCAAACAATTTCAACTCGGTGCCGGTGATCATGATGCGTTCACGCAACGGTGACCAGCGCCTGGCATGGTCGCGAGTATCGGTAAACGTCTTCAGGAAATCGGCGGCCCTGAGACCGATACCGCCATCCTGGCCGGCACCAAAGCGCAAATAGTCGGTGACATCCTTAAGTGTGTGAGGAAGCGCCAGACCCGCCGCCTCGTACCGTCTCAGATCGATGATTTGTTTTTTTGTCAGTAACAAACCGGTTTCGCGCGTCACTTCGTCCGCTTCTCCTTTGGAGGCATCGGACAGAATTTTTGGAACCTGCGTCGCAAACTCGGTAATTTTTTCGTAGTTCGCGCCCTGTAACGAACGCTCCCACAATGTATTATTGCTCATAATTATTCCATTAATTATATGCATGACCTTATTCGAACGACATGAGATCGATCGCTATTACGCAACAGATAAAACCCACTCAGTTGCGCTGACAAAAAGACTAGATCACTTATAAAAGCGATGTCAAAGAAACCCTGACAGCCATATATAAGAAAAGAATACACAGCAGAAAACAATCAACTTGATTTACACAAGGCGCACGTTCAAACCTGGCCGAAAAGCGCTCGCGCATGATTTGCATAATCCTCAGCCAATAACTTCAGCAACGGTTCGGACGTTTCCCGCAAGCGTTGGGCACTGACCTCAAGGAAATGCTGATTTCCGTTAAGCATTGCCTGACGTAACCACACCATCCCTTCTGCGAGGCACCCCTGTTCCACCAGAACAGCGCCATGGCTGAACTGGCCACGAAAATCGCCGGCTTCGGCCGAGCGTCGATACCAATCGCGGGCGGCGGGCGGGTCCACCGGGCAAAACCGCCCCTCTTCCAGATAACGCCCCAGCAGGTTCATCGACTTTGCATGGCCGAGTTCAGCGGCGCGGCGATAAAGATTCAGCGCTTGTGACTGATCCTCGATCACGCCACGCCCGGTGGCGAGCAAATTGGCGTAGTTGTACATCGCCCAATCCAGCCCCGCTTCGGCTGCCTGGCGGTAATGAACAACGGCAACGGCAGCGTCGGCGGTGCAACCCCAACCGCGCTCATGGCAACGGCCAAGCATGTTGCGCGCCATCAGATGGCCCCGTTGCGCGGCGATCTCGAACCAGCGCAGGGCCAGTGGCTGGTCCTGCTCGATGCCTTGCCCGTCCAGCAGGATTTGCCCAAGCAAGGCCTGAGCATCGAGAACACCTTCGCGGGCAGCCACCAGAATCGCCTGGGCAGCTCGCGCGGGGCTTTCGTCGAGCATGGCTTTGAGACGATCGCCATCGAGCACTTCTTCACGGCGCAATTGAAAACTCATGCCTTACACCTCGACCCAGCGTCGCAACAGGTTGTGATACGTGCCAGTCAGTCGAATCAGCGAAGGATGGTCGGGCAGGTCCTGCGTCAACTGCTGGATCGCCCCATCCATCTCGAACAGCAGCGCACGCTGGCTGTCTTCGCGGACCAGGCTTTGGGTCCAGAAGAATGAGGCATAGCGAGTGCCGCGGGTCACGGCATTGACCTTGTGCAGGCTGGTGCCGGGGTACAGGACCATGTCGCCAGCGGGCAACTTGACCCGTTGGGTGCCAAAGGTGTCCTGGATTTCCAGTTCGCCGCCGTCGTAGTCCTCAGGCTCGCTGAAGAACAGCGTTGCCGACAGGTCAGTGCGCACGCGCTCGATGCTGCCCCTGGGCTGACGCACGGCATTATCGATGTGGAAATCAAAGCTGCCACCCGCCGTGTAACAGTTGAGCAGCGGTGGAAAAACCTTATGCGGTAGCGCTGCTGACATGAACAGCGGATTTTTCCACAACCGCTCAAGCATCGCCGCGCCCACTTCCTTGGCCAGTGGATGACCTTCAGGCAGTTGCAAATTGTGCTTGGCTTTGGCCGATTGAAAGCCGGCGGTGATTTTGCCATCCGCCCAATCGGCCTGCTCCAGGGCCTCCCGAATGCGCTGCACTTCTTCTTTCGCGAACACGCAGGGAATGTGCAACAGCATGGGAAGGACACCTGAAAGCAAAGGGGCGCTAATGGTATTGATTCTTATTGCCCATGTAAAACCCCACTGCCGAACGAATCCGCGAAACCGTAAGGATAAATTGTAAAGAATGTAAATTCAGTGCAAATAGCAACATTTCGCAATTGATACAAATACTTATTTACCCTATATTCCGCGGCCTCAAATCCTTGGGGAGGGGAATTCAAATGTCACGCCAACAACCACCATTACCTGTCAGCTCGCCGCGCTTGCTGGCCTCTGCGATTGGCATGGCGATCACCGCCGGCTCGGCAGGCCAAATGGTTTTCGCGGCCGAAAAGACCGACGAAAAAGCACCGGGCAATGCCATTTCTCTGGACGCTACCAGCGTTGTTGGCGAGCAAGTCGATACCTCCTACAAGATCGACACCTCGGCTTCCATCAAGTACACCGCACCGCTGCGCGAAACGCCAAGAACCGTCACCGTGATCCCGCAACAAGTGATCCGCGACACCGGCGCCACGAGTCTGGTTGATGCATTGCGCACCACCCCGGGTATCACCTTCGGGGCTGGCGAAGGCGGCAACCCGGCGGGCGATCGTCCGATCATTCGCGGCTTCAGCGCTGAAAGTGATGTGTTCGTCGACGGCATGCGTGACCCAGCATCGCAAAGCCGCGAGATCTTCGACGTCGAATCGATTGAAGTCAGTAAAGGCCCGGGGTCGGCCTACACCGGCGCAGGGTCTACCGGTGGCAGCCTGAACCTGGTGAGCAAGACTGCCAAACTGGGTAATTTCTACAACGGCGGCTTCACATGGGGCTCGGATCAGACCAAGCGCACCACCCTCGATCTGAACCAGCAGATGACCGACACTTCGGCTTTGCGTCTGAACCTGATGAAGCACGAAGCTAACGTCGCGGGCCGAGATGCCGTGGACGTCAGCCGTTGGGGCGTGGCGCCCTCCTTCGCTTTCGGCCTGGGCACCGACACCCGCTTGACCGTCGGCTACTACCACGTCGAAACCGATGACATGCCGGACTATGGCATCCCGCTGACCCTGAACCCCGCCCGCAGCAAGTACAACGTCGATAAACCTGTGGATGTCGACCGGGACAACTTCTACGGTTTGACCGGTCGCGACTTTCGCCAGACCACAAACGACAGCGGCACCCTCAAGATCGAACACGATCTGAATGACGACCTGACCGTTTCCAACAGTTTCCGCATGTCCCGTTCGACCCTCGACTACATTGTCACCAACCCGGACGACAGCAAGGGTAACGTCGCCCTTGGCAGCGTGTATCGCGGCGCGAAAAGCCGAAACTCAACGTCCAGCGGCTGGGTCAACCAGACCGACCTGAGCGCCAGGTTCAACACCGGCGCCATCGCGCACAGCCTGGTCACCGGCCTTGAGTTTTCCTATCAAGACACCCACAACCGCCCGTACATCCTGACCTCGACCGCCAGCGGCACCCGCTGCAACAGCGCGCTGTTCACCTCCGGCGACTGCACCAGCCTGCAAAACCCGACGCCTGGGGATAACTGGAAAGGCACGATCACCGACAGCGCCGCGTTCACCGACACCGACACCAACACCGCTGCGGCCTACGTGTTCGACACGCTGAAGTTCAACCAGCAATGGTCCCTGAACCTGGGCCTGCGTTACGACAACTACCAGGTCACATCCAGCGGTCACGCCATCGCCAGCAGCACAGCACCGGCGAACGACTTCTCCCGTGAGAACACCAGCGACCTGGTCAACTACCAGATCGGCGTGGTCTACAACCCGTTGCCCAACGGCAGTATCTACGCGGCCTACTCCACCTCCAGCAACCCGTCCGGTGAAACCAGCGGCAACGGCGGCCTGGACCTGGCGGCGAACAACAGCGATCTGGACCCGGAAAAGAACCGCAACTACGAGATCGGTACCAAGTGGGACTTCTTCGGTGACGAACTGTCGCTGACCGCCGCACTGTTTCGCACCGAGAAAACCAACGCTCGTATCAACGATCCGGATGGCGCCACCACTCAAGTGCTCGATGGCGAGCAGCGGGTGAACGGTCTGGAACTGTCCTACGCGGGCAAGCTGACCCGTAACTGGAAGGTCTTCGGCGGCTACACCTATATGGAAAGCGAAGTAGTCAAAACGACCCTCGCCGCTGATGAAGGCAACCACATGCCGAGCACCCCGCGGAATAACTTCACCTTCTGGTCGACTTATGACCTGGTGCCGGACAAGTTCACCGTCGGCGCGGGAGCCACGTTCGTCGATTCGCAATTCGGCAACGTCGCCAACTCGGTGGAGATCCCGTCCTACTGGCGCTACGACGCAATGGCCAGCTACGCCCTGACCAAGAACGTCGACCTGCAACTCAACGTGCAGAACCTGACCGACAAGCGTTACTTCGACCAAGTGTTCCAGACGCATTACGCCCATGTGGCGCCGGGTCGTACCGCCCTGCTGAGCGCCAACTTCCACTTCTGATTGCCAGGCACACCGCAATCCCTGTGGGAGAGGATGAAGACTGAAATCAGGGCCAAAGCCCCGTTCATCCAGGTGAACGGGGCTTTTGTGCGTAAAAAGGAATGTTTCTCGACAACCCACGGCATAATGCGCGCCGTGATGACTATTTTCGAACGAACAAGGCGAGCAACGTGTTGAAGAAAACCCTGTTCCAGTTGCACTGGTTTTTTGGCATCAGCGCCGGGCTAGTCCTGGCCTTGATGGGCATCACCGGGGCGACGGTATCGTTTCAGGATGAAATCCTGAACGTTCTGAACCCTTCGGTATTGCAGGTCGAGAAGCAGGTGGCTGGCGTCCTGCCGCCCGCCGAACTGGTCGAACGCATCGAAGCGGCATCCGGCAAAAAAGTCTCGATGCTGAGTGTCGAGACCGACAGCGGCGCTGCGGCCAAGGTGTTCTTCACGCCGCCGCCAGGCGAGCGCCGTGGGCAGATGCGCTACTTCAACCCGTACACTGCCGAGTTCATGGGCGAGGCTACCGGCCAGGACTTTTTCGGCCTGATGCTGCGATTGCACCGCTTCCTCGCCATGGGTGATACCGGTCGGCAGATCACCGGTGCCTGCACGCTGATTCTGCTGTTCTTCTGCCTGTCCGGCCTGTACCTGCGCTGGCCGCGTCAGTGGAACAGCTGGCGCGCCTGGCTGACCCTGGACTGGAAGAAAAAGGGCCGCAGCTTTAACTGGGATTTGCACGCCGTGGCCGGCACCTGGTGCCTGGTGTTTTACCTCCTGGCGGCGGTGACCGGGTTGTCCTGGTCCTATGAATGGTTCAACAAGGGCCTGACCCATTTGCTCTCCGACGCACCACAAAACGAGCGCGTTCGCAGCGGTCGCGGTCCGGCGCCAAGCGGCCCCGCACCGACCGCCGATTACGCGGCGATGTGGAGCAGCATCTACAGCACTGCCGGTCCGGCACTCAGCGCCTACAACATCCGTATGCCGCCCGTGGCCGGCCAGCCCGCCACGGTGTTCTATCTGTTGAACGCTTCGCCTCACAACCGTGCGCTGAACCAGATCACCCTCGACCCGGTTACGGGCATCGTCAAACGGCATGACCGTTACAGCGACAAAAGCCTCAAGGCACAACTGCTGACCAGCCTCTATGCACTGCATGTGGGCAGCTACTTCGGCCTCGTCGGACGGATCATCTTGACGATCAGCGCGCTGACAATGCCGCTGTTTTTCGTCACCGGATGGCTGCTGTACCTCGATCGTCGTCGCAAGAAAAAACACATCAAGGGTGCCCGCAAAGGTCTCACGCAACCGGGCAGCGATGCACCGGCGTGGCTGATCGGTTTCGCCAGCCAGAGCGGGTTTGCCGAACAACTGGCATGGCAGACGGCCGGGCAATTGCAGGCGGCGGGATGGCCGGTGAAGGTTCAGCCGCTGGCGATGGTCAGCGAGCAGGATCTGCGTGCCTCCAGCAACGCGCTGTTCGTGGTCAGCACGTTCGGTGACGGCGAAGCGCCGGACAGTGCCCGCAAGTTCGAACGCAAGGTGCTGGACCGGCCGTTGAGCCTGAACGGCCTGAACTATGCGGTGCTTGGCCTCGGTGATCGCCAGTATCAACACTTCTGTGGTTTCGCCCGACGTTTGCACACCTGGTTGGGCGAACACGGTGGCAAGACCTTGTTTGCCCCGGTGGAGGTCGACAGCGGCGACCCTTACGCCTTGCGTCACTGGCAGCAGCAACTGGGGCTACTGACCGGACAGGCGCCTGTGGACACCTGGCAAGCCCCCAGCTACGACAACTGGACGCTGGCCCGTCGCGAACTGCTCAACCCGGACAGCTGCGGTTCGCCGGTGTACTTGCTCGGCCTCACAGCGCCTACCACCAGCAGCTGGCTGGCGGGTGATCTGGTGGAAGTATTGCCGCGCAATGGCGCTTGGACGATGGAGCATTTCCTCAATGGCCTGGGCATTGACGGTCGGGCCACTGTGGTTGTCGAGGGCCTGTCGCAACCGCTCGAGCAAGCCCTCGCCAGTCGGCAATTGCCCGAAATTCGCGCTCATCTGGTCGGCTTGCACGCGCAAGCGCTGGTGGATGCGTTGGTGCCTTTGGCCGCGCGCGAATACTCCATCGCCTCGATTGCCGCCGACGGTATTCTCGAACTGATCGTGCGCCAGGAACTGCACCCCGATGGCCGCCTGGGCGTCGGTTCCGGTTGGCTGACCGAACATGCGCCGGTCGGCGGCACCCTGCGCCTGCGCGTGCGGCGCAACAGCGGTTTCCATCTGCCGGCCGAGCCCGTACCGATAATCCTGCTGGGCAACGGCACCGGGCTGGCAGGTCTGCGCAGCCTGCTCAAGGCGCGGATTGCCGACGGCCAGCAACGGCATTGGCTGCTGTTCGGCGAGCGAAATCGCGAGCACGACTACCTGTGCCGCGATGAACTTGAGGAATGGTTGATTTCGGGGGATCTGGAGCGACTGGACCTGGCGTTCTCGCGGGATCAGGCCGAGAAGATCTACGTCCAGGACCGCCTGCGCGAATCCGCCGCCGAGTTGAAGAAATGGCTGGCCGACGGCGCCGTGATTTACATCTGCGGCAGCTTGCAGGGCATGGCCTCAGGCGTGGATCACGTGCTCAACGAAGTGCTCGGGATTGAAGAGGTTGACCGGCTGATCGAACAGGGCCGCTATCGCCGCGACGTCTACTGACCCACAGGGATCGGGTTTCGGTTTGCTACATCTTCTCAAACCGGCGACAACTTCTGCTCAAACACCCCGACCCCATCCAGATCCCGCAACACCACACTCATCTCCCCCGTCTGCCCGTCGATATTCACCTCGCCAAAAAACTGAAACCCGGCAAACGGCGAGGTGTTCTGCGCCGGGGGTACTTTCTCGAACACCACCTCGGGCCCAAAGGTTTTATCCAGCGGGTTAGGCCCAAAGCTCCCCGCATTCAACGGCCCGGCAACAAACTCCCAGAACGGTTCGAAGTCCTGAAACGCAGCCCGGTCCGGATGGTAATGATGCGCCGCGCAGTAATGCACATCTGCGGTCAGGAACACGAAATTGCGCACCTGCTGCGCCCGCAGGAATCCCAACAATTCAGCGATTTCCAGCTCACGCCCTTGCGCCGGTCCCGGGTCGCCGTTGGCCACGGCTTCCCACCGCGCCACACCAGGGCTGACCTCGCCATCCGGTACGCCGAGGCCGATGGGCATGTCGGCGGCGATGACTTTCCACTGAGCGTTGGAGGCTTGCAACGAAGCCTTCAGCCAGTCCAGTTGTTCACGACCGAGAAAGGGTTTTACATCGCCTAGATTGTCATCATTGGCGCCGCGATAACTGCGCATATCGAGAACAAATACATCGAGCAGCGGCCCATAACCGAGCTTGCGATAAATCCGCCCGCCCCCGTCGCCGCTTTGCAAACGCATCGGTGCATATTCGAGCCAGGCCTGACGCGCGCGCGCCGCCAGGCTGTGGATATCTTTACTCTGGTAGCGCCCATCCAGCTGCTTGCCCGGCGACCAGTTGTTCACCACTTCGTGGTCGTCCCACTGCCAGATCTGCGGCACTTCGGCGTTGAAGCGACGGATGTTTTCGTCCATCAGATTGTAGCGATAATTGCCGCGAAACTCGTCAACGCTTTCGGCGACTTTACTCTTGGCTTCGGTGGTGATGTTGCGCCACACCCGACCGCTTTCGGTGGTCAGTTGCGCGGGCACCGGGCTATCGGCGTAGATGGTGTCGCCGCTGTGGATAAAGAAGTCCGGCAGGCGCAAGCGCATCGCTTCATAGATGCGCATGCCACCGATGTCCGGGTTGATGCCGTAGCCCTGGCCGACGGTGTCGCCGCTCCAGACAAAACGGATGTCGCGACGAGTCTGCGGCACACTGCGCAAGTGGCCAAACCAGGGCTCGCTGGTGGTACCGCTTTGAGCGTCTTCGAAATGTACGCGATAGAAAATCGCCTGATCGACGGGCAGGCCGGTGAGTTCAACCCGGGCGGTAAAATCCGTAGTGGCGTCGGCCAATGGCGAGACAAAACGACGAGGGTTGCTGAACAGACTGCGGGTGTCCCATTCCACCACCATCCGCGCCGGACGGTCGCAGCGGCTCCAGACCATCGCCCGGTCACCCAGCAAGTCGCCGGACTGCACGCCATCGGTAAGTTGCGGCCGATCCTTGACCGAAGCAATTACCGCCGGCGCCAGACCGGGCAACAACAGCCCCGCGCCGACGACTTGCAAGACACGACGGCGACCGAGGTCGAATTCGCTCATGGTGCTCTCCCTGAAAAGGAAAACTAAAGCATGCCCGCATGACCCCGGCATGACACTCCCCCTTAATGTAGGAGCGAGCTTGCTCGCGATGGTGTATCAGTCGACACAAGGGTGTCTGACCCACCTTCGCGAGCAAGCTCGCTCCTACACAGGGGCAGGTGTCAGGCGTTGACGGGCTCTATGGCCAACTCAACGACCTCAGATCGCTTGAGCACGGCATACGCCACCGCCGTCAGCAGACTCCCCGCGACAATAGCCAGCAGGTATAGCAGCGCATGGTTGATCGCATTCGGGATCGCCAATACAAACAATCCGCCGTGCGGTGCCATCAGCTTGCAACCGAAATACATCGACAACGCGCCGGTCAGCGCGCCACCGGCAATGCTCGCCGGAATCACCCGCAACGGGTCCTTGGCGGCGAACGGAATCGCGCCTTCGGAGATGAAGCACAAGCCCAGCACCAACGCTGCTTTACCGGCCTCGCGTTCGGCCTGGGCGAACTTGCGCCGGGCAATGAACGTGGCGATGCCCAGGCCAATCGGCGGCACCATGCCGGCGGCCATCGTCGCGGCCATCGGTGCATAACTTTGTGAAGCCAACAGCCCTACCGAGAACGCATACGCCGCTTTGTTGATCGGCCCGCCCAGGTCGACACACATCATGCCGCCCAACAACACACCGAGCAGAATCGCGTTGGTAGTGCCCATGCTGTCGAGGAAGTGTGTGAGCCCTTCGAGCATCCCGGCCACGGGTTTGCCGACCACGTAGATCATCACCAGACCGGTGAACAGACTCGCCAGCAACGGGATGATCAAAATCGGTTTCAGCGCCTCGAGGCTTTGCGGTAACCGCGCATAACGATTGATCGCCTGTGCGGCATAACCGGCGATGAAACCGGCGATGATCCCGCCGATAAAACCGGCACCCAGGGTGCTCGCCAGCAATCCACCGATCATCCCCGGCGCCAGGCCCGGACGATCGGCGATTGAGTAGGCGATGTAGCCCGCCAGCAGCGGCACCATCAATTTGAATGCGGTCTCGCCACCGATCTGCATCAGCGCTGCCGCCAACGTGCCCGGTTCCTTGAACGCGGTGATGCCGAACACGAACGACAACGCGATCATCAAACCGCCCGCCACCACCATCGGCAGCATGAACGATACGCCAGTCAGCAAGTGTTTGTAGACGCCGGTCTTCTCTTGCCTGGCTGGGCCTTTGGCGCCCGTCGAAGCACTTTCCTGCCGACCTTCTGCCAACGCTTTGTTCAGCGTCGCTTCGGCTTGTTTCAATGCGATGCCGGTGCCGCAACGATAGATTTTCTTGCCGGCAAAACGCTCAGTGGCGACTTCAATGTCGCAGGCCAGCAGCACCACGTCCGCGTCGGCAATCGCTGCCGCGCTCAATGGATTGCGCGCACCGACAGAACCCTGGGTTTCCACTTGCAGGTCGTAGCCCAAACGCTTGGCCGCTTGCTGCAAGGCTTCGGCGGCCATAAAGGTGTGGGCAACGCCGGTCGGACACGCCGTAATCGCAACCAGGCGTGGCGCGTTTTGAACGGGCGCAACCGACTCGGCGACGGCATCTGGCGCGCTGTAAACCTGAGCCTCTTCAGCCCCCCGACGCAGCACCGCCTCAACATCCTGCAAAGCCTGCGCAGGCGTGCTGCGAAAAACCCGTTTACCGACAAATCGCGACATATCCACAGGCACGCTGGTCACCAGCAACACCCACTCGGCCGCCTCGATCGTGGCCGCCGACAATTGACGTTCCGGGTGCGTTGCATCGGTGACTTCGACGCTGGTGCTCCAGCCCTGACGCTGGGCCGCCGCATCGAGCAAACGGGCGCACAGCACACTGGTGACCATGCCGTTCGGGCACGCCGTAACAATGGCTAATTTCATGACGTACCCTCTTATTGTTCTGTCAGGGGGCGCACGCGCACACCCTGTTCTAACCGAGCCAACTGAGCGGCGTCGCCCATGCCGAAACCAATCTGGGTGACCGCCATCGCGGCAATCGCCGTGGCGGTGCGCAAAGTCTGTTCAGGCGTATCGGCACTGAGTAATCCGTGGAGCATGCCGGCCAACAACGAGTCGCCCGCGCCCACCGTGCTGACAACGCTGACCTTGGGCGGTATGGCATGCAGCGCCGAGCCGACACTGAACCAGTTCACGCCCTCGGCTCCGTGAGAAATCACCACATGCTCGATGCCTTGAGCGTGCAAGCGGCTCGCGGCCTCAGCCTGTGCCGCGACCGAAATCACTTCGCAGCCGAGCGCATCGGCCAGTTCTTCAGTATTGGGCTTTATCAGCCACGGGCCGGCCTTGAGCGCTACGCGTAACGCTTCGCCACTGGTGTCCAGCGCAACGTTCAACCCGAGGTTTTTCAAACGCAGAATCAACGCCTGCAACCACTGAGGACTGATGCCTTGAGGCAGGCTGCCAGCCACGACAACCGCGTCATGCCCCGGTGCAATCCGGTCGAGCCGATCAAGCAATGCCTGTTGCGCCGCCTCACTGACCCTCGGCCCCGGGCCGTTGATATCGGTGATGCGTCCATCGCTTTCCGCCAGTTTGATGTTGCTGCGGGTTTCGCCGGGGACGCGGATAAATGCGTCGACAAAACCACGCTTGGTAAACAAGGTTTCGAATGCTTGAAGATTATCCTCCCCAAGGAATCCGCTGACGGTCAGCTGATGCCCCAGGTCCACCAGCACCTGCGCCACGTTCACGCCTTTACCGGCGGCGTGGGTGTGCATCTCGTCGCTGCGGTTGACCTGTCCGGCTTCTAGGCGCGGCAGCTGCACCGTCAGGTCAAGCGCCGGGTTGAGGGTCAGGGTCAGGATCTTGGCCATTACAGGGCCTCCACTAATGCGCGTACTTCATTCGCGCTGCCAACGGCCAGCGCCTGCTGGGCCAAGGTTTGGGCCTGAGTCAGGCTGAGTTCGCGAATGCGCGCCTTGACCTCGGCAATGCTGCGGCCCGACACACTGAGCTCATCCACGCCCAGCCCGACCAGCACCGGCACCGCCAGAGGGTCGGCGGCCAGTTCGCCGCACACGCCGACCCATTTGCCGTTGGCATGGGCCGCGCGTACGGTGATGTCGATCAATTGCAGAACCGCCGGGTGCAAGCCGTCAGCCTGGGCCGACAAGGTGGGATGACCACGGTCGATGGCCAGGGTGTATTGCGTCAGATCGTTGGTGCCGACGCTGAAGAAGTCGACTTCCTTGGCCAGCACCGGCGCCAGCAAGGCCGCCGACGGCACTTCGATCATGATGCCCAATTGCAGGTCTGCGACCGGGATTTCCAGACGCAGGCGTTCGGTCATGTCCCGCGCCTGCCGCCATTCGTCGACGCTGCCGACCATGGGGAACATGATCCGCAGCGGACGGTTGTCGGCGGCGCGGAGCAAGGCGCGCAACTGCGCTTCCATGATCTGCGGCCGCTGCAGGGTCAAGCGAATACCGCGCACGCCCAGGAACGGGTTTTCCTCTTTGGCGATCGGCCAATACGGCAGCGGTTTGTCGCCGCCGACGTCGAGTGTACGTACCACCAGCGGCCGCCCCGCCAGGCCATCGAGCACGCGGCGATATTCAACTTCTTGCGTGGCCTCGTCCGGCGCTTGCGAATGGGCCATGAAAATCAGTTCGGTGCGCAGCAGGCCAATGCCCTCGGCGCCCTGCTCCACGGCACTGGTCACGCCGGCGCTTTCGCCGATGTTGGCGAACACTTCGACCGCATGGCCGTCAGTGGTCAGCGCCGGTAGATGGCGCTGTTCAGCCGCCGCTTTCAGACGTTGCTCGCGGGTGTCGCGCTCTTCGATGGCGCGCTGCAAGGTCGCAGCGTCAGCGTCCACGTGAAGGCGACCGCGCTGACCGTCGAGCAGCAACGGCGTGCCTGGCGCCAGCAGCAATACTGCCGCCCCCGCACCAACCAGCGCTGGAATTCCGAGGGCACGGGCAACGATGGCGCTGTGGGCCGTGGCACCGCCCCGGGCGGTGAGAATGCCGGCGACGCGAGTCGGGTCCAGACGCGCCACGTCGGAAGGGCCGACTTCCTCCATCACCAGAATGTACGGTTGATCGGGCTCGCTCGGCGTTTCGACGCCACTGAGTTGCGCCAACACTCGTCGACCGACGTCGCGCAGGTCGGCGGCACGCTCGGCGAGCAAGGCGTCCTGCAGCGATTCCTGTTGCTTGGCCGCCGCCTCGATCACTGCCATCCATGCCGCTTCGGCGCTTTCGCCTTGCTTGAGACGGGTGTCGACTTCATCGGTCAGTTCCGGGTCGTCGAGCATTTCCAGATGGGTGATGAAAATCTCGCGAATGGCCTTGGCTTTGCTGCGCTCGATCAGGCCTTCGATGTCGCGACGCACCTCGGATAAAGCCTGTTTGAGACGTTCGCGCTCGACGGCGGCGGACTCACCGCGCAGTGGGTAATCGATGGTTTGCAGCACGTGAATATGCGCCGGACCGATGGCGATGCCAGGTGCAGCGGCGATGGCCTGAACCAGACTGCCGGACACAGGCGCGAGCAGTACTTCGGCCACATCGGCAAAGACTTCGCGCTGTTGACTCACGGCCGGTAATGGCTCGACCTCTTCACCCAGGCCTTCTTCGACGGCGGCCAACAAGGCCGGCAACGCATCGGCGGCGATGCTCGGTTCGGCGATGAATTCCAGCACCTGACCGCGACGGGCGCCGAGGCTCAGCAGTTTGCTCAAACTCTTGACCGACACCGCGTTGTCCTGACCATCGACAATGCGGACGCGAATCTCACCTTCAAAACTTTTCGCCAGTTGCGCGAGGATGTTCGCCGGGCGCGCATGCAAACCGTGGGCGTTGGCCAGGGCAATTCGGGCATTCGGCCAATCGACCGGCAACTCACCACCGAGCACTTCGAGCACTTTACGACTGCTGGTGGCGCGACCCAGTTCATGGCCGCGTCCTTCAATCAGCAACGCGCAAAGGCGTTCGAGCAACGCCTGGTGCGCCTCGCCGAGGCTGGCCAGACAGAACAGCCCGCTCAACGGCTGACCGAGGTAACGTATCGGCTTGTCCGGGGTGACGAACGCCAGTCCCGGGCGCTTCACGGTTTGCTCGCTGTGCAGCCACCACAGCCCATCGCCCAGGGGTAGTGCTTCCACCTGTTGCAGCACGGCGGAGAAACCATTGCTCACACAATCGGCCTGACGCAGCAAACGGGCGCCGCGCCAGACCAACTCTTCGAAGTCATCGGCAGAAACGCCGAGGCCAATCATCTGCGCATCCAGCGCCAGCTCCTGCGGTGCACCTTGCAGCAATTTCAACAAGGCTTCGGCGGAGCTGGCGCGACGCAGGGCCTGGCCCAGATCGGTCTCGCCGAGCGCGCGGGTCAGCAGTTGCAACAGACGCAAGTGCTCATCGGATTTGGCCGCGATACCAATCGCCAGGTAAACGATCTGCCCGTCGCCCCAGTCCACGCCCTCAGGGAATTGCATCAGCCGCACGCCGGTGGAAAACACCAGATCGCGGGTTTCCGGGGTTCCGTGGGGGATGGCAATACCTTGACCGAGAAAGGTCGAGCCCTGTGCTTCACGCGCCTGCAACCCGGCGAGATAGCCATCGGCGACCAGACCGTCGGCGACCAGATGCTGGGCGAGCAAGTGCAACGCTGCGGACTTATCCACAGCCGACTGGCCCATGGATATCTGCTCTATAGTGAGCTCGAGCATGCTTTCTCCTTTTTGGCGCCGTGGGGCGCCAGGTATTGTTTGAATGATTGAAGCTTAGGCCCATCGTCATCACTTTTGGCGGTATCTCGGCAGAACCGGCCAAAGGCGTGTAAAACGTAGAAAATACGCCTGCTGAAACGTTTAATCTAGATTGTTTGGCACGTTACTCGATAATGTCTCATCCTTGAAGTCCAACTTGTCGGATGAGCTGCAACAATGGTCGCCTGCCTGAATCGGGTACGATTGGCAAAAATGTCGGGGCAAGCTCGAAAAAACAAGGAAATCCCGAGTTGAAACTCAGTGATATCGCACAGTTGGCCGGTGTGTCCGTTACCACCGCCAGTTATGTCATTAATGGCAAGGCCGAACAGCAACGCATCAGCAGCGCCACCGTCGAACGCGTGCGTGCCGTCGTCGAACAACATGGCTTTACGCCCAATCCGCAAGCAGCCGGGCTGCGTAGTCGGCACACCCGCACCTTGGGTTTCATTCTGCCGGACCTGGAAAACCCCAGTTACGCACGGATCGCCAAATTGCTGGAGCAAGGCGCCCGGGCTCGCGGTTATCAATTGTTGATTGCCAGTTCCGATGATGCGCCGGACAGCGAACGGCAATTGCTGCAACTGTTCCGCGCTCGGCGCTGCGACGCATTGATTGTTGCCAGTTGCTTGCCCGCGGGCGATGAAAGCTATCGTCTGTTGCAGGCCAAGGGCATTCCGATCATCGCCATCGACCGGGTCATGGACCCCGAGCATTTTTGCTCCGTCATCAGCGACGACCGCGAAGCCAGTCTGCAACTGACCCACAGTCTACTGGACCCACAGCCCAAACAGATCGCGCTGATCGGTGCGCGCCCCGAACTGAGCATCAGCCAGGAACGGGCGGCCGGCTTCAAGGAAGCGCTAACCGCGTTCAAAGGCGAGGTGCTGATCGAACACGGCGAGTCGTTCAGCCGTGAGTGCGGTAAACAGTTGATGGAAGAACTGCTGCAGCGTCTGGGTCATTTGCCGGATGCGCTGGTGACCACGTCCTACGTGCTGCTTCAGGGCGTGTTCGATGCCTTGCACGATTTCCCGCTCAAAACCCGCCCGCTGCGCCTCGGCACCTTCGGTGACACGCAATTGCTGGACTTCCTGCCGTTGCCGGTCAACGCCATGGCCCAGCAGCATCAGCTGATCGCCGACAAAGCGCTGGCCCTGGCGCTCGCCGCCATCGAGCAGTCCGATTACCAACCCGGCGTGCAGGCCATCCCGCGGACCTTCAAGCAGCGCATTCGCCAGGACTGAACCGTGGAGCTGATCGACAGCCACACTCATCTGGATTTTCCGGACTTCGACGAGGATCGTCAGGCGCTGCTCGCCGAGAGCCGCGCCCTCGGTGTGAAGCGGATGGTGGTGTTGGGGGTTTATCAGGCCAATTGGCAGCGGGTCTGGGATCTGGTGCAAAGCGATCCCGACCTGCATGCAGCATTCGGTTTACACCCGATGTATCTGGATGTACATCAGCCTGAAGATTTACCCGAACTCGGCGATTGGCTGGCTCGGCTCGCCGGCCATCGGCAGGTGTGTGCAGTGGGCGAGATCGGCCTGGATTACTTCATCGAAACCCTGGACCGCGAACGCCAGCAGACACTGTTCGAGGCGCAGCTACAACTGGCGGCGGACTTCAATCTGCCGGCGCTGATTCATGTGCGACGCAGCCATGCGGCCGTGATAGCCACGCTGAAACGGTTTCGGTTGAAACGCGCAGGGATCATCCACGCCTTCGCCGGCAGTAAAGAAGAGGCCCGCGAGTACATCAAGCTTGGTTTCAAACTCGGCCTCGGCGGCGCCGCGACCTGGCCTCAGGCCCTGCGCATGCACCGCGTTCTCGCTGAACTGCCGCTTGAATCGGTGGTATTGGAAACCGACGCTCCGGACATGGCACCCGTCATGTTCCCCGGTCAACGCAACAGCCCGGCCCACTTGCCGGCGATCTGCTCGGCGCTGGCGGGGATCATGTCGATCACCGCTGAGCAATTGGCCGCGGCCAGCACCGCCAATGCCTGTGAGCTGTTCAACTGGTAATTAATTGATGTGGGTCTTGGCGGCTTCAAGTGTCAGTGTGATGTGCTGCCGATGCCGGGCAAATCGAATCACGATGAAGTAGACGAAGATCGCCAACAGCGAAAAATTCACCTGCTCCAGAACGCTGAGCAACCTCATCCACTCCATCACCAACGCCACCAGCAACGCGGTGCAGACCATGATCTGCGCGCTCGTCCGCAGCAATGCCAGCGAGTCGTTGGACTTGAAGCGCTTGATCTGTTTCGGATCACTCAGATGCAAGGATTTCTGGCAGTGGGAACAGGTGAACGCTTCATTGATGGCAATGGCGTTGAGTTGCCAGGGTTTGAGCAGCAATGTGTGGCGGCAGTGGGCGCAGCGGCCCTGAATTCCATTCGTTGCAGCAGACATAACCGAGCCTCCTGGCGGGTCAGAGAGACCGATCTCTCAATCATTGAAGACCAAAGAAGACTAAAAAACAGAAACACTCACAAATAGGATAATGCCTATATGGGAAAGAAATAAATACTACAAATCATGTAGGAGCGAGCTTGCTCGCGATGGATTCGAAGGCGGCGTATTTTTCCGGGCAGTACGCGTCATCGTTCACGTCCATCGCGAGCAAGCTCGCTCCTACAGGTTATTTACACGCGGAACGCGCTGATCAGCTGCCTGAGTTCCACCACCTGAGACGACAACGCACGGCTGGCATGCTCGGTCTGATACGCGCCTTCGGCGGTGCGCTCGCCTGCGCGGTTGATCTCGACAATATTCTGATCGATGTCATGAGCCACAGCGGTCTGCTGCTCCACCGCAGCAGCGATCTGCTGATTCTGATCGACAATCATGCCGACGGCACCGAGGATGTTTTCCAGTGCCTGCTGGACCTTCTCCGACTGGCCGACAGTGCCGCTGGCCACCTGATGGCTGATACCCATCGCCTTCACCGCTGCACCGACACCGCCATGGAGCTTGGCGATCATCTGCTCGATTTCTTCGGTGGATTGCTGGGTCCGCTTGGCCAGGGTCCGGACCTCGTCCGCCACTACGGCAAAACCACGCCCTTGCTCGCCCGCTCGCGCCGCTTCGATGGCCGCGTTGAGGGCCAGCAGGTTGGTCTGTTCGGCGATGCTCTTGATCACCTCCAATACACGACTGATGGACTGGCTGTCGCTGGCCAGCTGATTGATCACCAACACCGACTGATCGATTTCACTGGCAAGTTTGGCAATGCTGCCCTGCTGCGACTCCACCAGCCCGCGACCGTTAATGGTCTCGTCGTTAACGCTGTGGGCACTGTTGACCGCTGCCGCGGCACTGCGCGCCACCTCAAGGGAAGTGGCCGACATCTGGTTCATGGCCGTCGCCACCTGCTCGATCTGGGAACGCTGCCCCGCCACGGCCTGGTTGCTCTGCGCGGAAACGTTTTCCACCTGACCGGCCTGGCGTTCGACCTCGCTGACGGTCTGCCCTACTCGCTCGATCAGGTCATGGATTTTTTTCACGGTGCCATTGAACACTTCGCCGAGCTCGCCCAGTTCATCGCGGCTATTGGCGTTGAAGGTCACCGTCATGTCGCCGGCGGCCACCTTGTTCATCATTGCGCCGAGACGCTTCAGGGTGGTGCGGGTCGAGGCGTAGAAACCGCCATAAAGGTAAAAGATCAACACAAACACCACCGAGAGCGCCACGGCCTGCAAAATCATGTGCGTGCGATTCTGTTCCAGCCTCTGCTGCAACTGGGTGCCGAGAAACTTCAGCGTGGCGTCATTGAGTTGGTAGGTCCGGTCCATCAGCCCTGTGACCTGATCGTAAAAACCCTGCCACGGCGTATCGAGCGTGTCAGCCATCACCACCTGTTCTTCGAACAGTTCGCTGGCCTTCTTCATCGAAGCCTTGCTGTTATCGGCTTGAACGGCAAGGGCTTCCCGTGCCGCTTTGCTTGAATCCAGTGCATCCTGCAGTTTCAGCCCGTATTCGCCCTGCAGCTTTTCGATCTGTGCCAACAATTCGTCGAAGCGGGTACTCGATGCCGAGTTGAGAAAGCCCTGCCCCAACGAAAAAGAACCCATCGCCCGGCCTTCGCCCAGTATTTGGGTAACCCGTGGGGTGATATTGGTCATGAGTTCGCTCAGCTGACGCATGTCGCTCTGAGTATCACGACTCAGGCCAGCCTGGCTGACGATGATCTGGTTGAGAATCTGCGCGCTACCGAGCAACTTGCCAATCATCCCGCTTTTGCTTTGCAGGGAGCTTTCCGCTTGCTCGGCCTTGAACGCGGCGATCATCTCATCACGCTTGGCATCGAAAACAGCGATCTGCTCCGGATCCGTGGTCATCGCTGTCAGCCCTTGCAAACGGTTCAGCACGCTTTGCCCCAAGGTACTGATTTGCGACTCGACATTGCCAGCCTTGCCAGACTGACCGAGAGTGACGTTGATCTGCACCAGGTTATTCAAGGTTTCCAGATCGCGCCGTAACGTCAGGCTGCTCCCCAGGAGATCGAGGCTCTGCAATTCGATTTGGCTGCCCTGGAATTCGCGATAGGAATCGCGTACCAGATAGAAATTGGTCACCAGCATCGGCACAAGGAACAGCACGCTGATCAGGCTGAACTTCATACCAAAGCTCAGGCGATTCATTAGCGCAACGGCGGGATAGAGCAAGCTCTTCACTGGAGGTCCCCTTCTATTCTTATTTTTATTGGCAGGCGCAGTTCGACAGCAGAAAGCCACTATTCGGCGCTATCTCTGTATAACTTAAATCGGCGGGAGGTTTTGTAACTTAAGGTAAACGGCAGAGCGAACGCGGCCTTGTAGCAGCTGGCGTAGCCTGCGTTCGGCTGCGCAGCAGTCGTAAATCCTGATAACGCAATGAACCTGAAAATCCGCGGTGACTGAATTGGCGACTGCTGCGCAGCCGAACGCAGCCGAACGCAGGCTA